>NZ_JAZHYN010000023.1:0-52522 GCF_036576025.1 Methylocystis borbori
CCCGGCCCCCGCCGCCGAGCCCCCGAAGGCCGGGGAGGCGCCGAAGGCCGAAGCCCCCGCCGTGGAGCCGCCGAAGAGCGAAGCCCCGGCGCCGCAAGCGCCGGCCGCCGCCGAGCCTTTGAAATCCCAGCCGCCCGCGCCGGAAGCACCCAAGATGGAAGCGCCCAAGACGGAAGCTCCGAAGGCGGAGGCGCCCGTCGCGCCCGAATCGAAGCCCGAGGCGCCGACGATCTGGAAAGCGCCGACCAAATAGGCCGGTCGCCCGTCGGCCGCCGCTAAAAATTTCGGCAGGGGGTTGCGGCCCCCGGCCCAATAAATTCGCTATCAGAATCGCTTGAAAGGCGTTAGGCGTTAAAGCCCATGGCGCGGTATATCTTCATCACCGGCGGCGTGGTCTCCTCACTTGGCAAGGGCTTGGCGTCGGCGGTTCTCGGCGCGCTTTTGCAGGCGCGCGGCTACACGGTCCGCCTCAGAAAGCTCGACCCCTATCTCAATATCGATCCGGGCACGATGTCGCCCTATCAGCACGGCGAGGTGTTCGTCACCGACGACGGCGCCGAGACCGATCTCGATCTCGGTCATTACGAGCGCTTCACCGGCCGCCCGGCGACGCGGCAGGACAATGTCACCACCGGCCGCATCTATCAGGACATCATCAACCGCGAGCGGCGCGGCGACTATCTCGGCGCGACGATCCAGGTCATTCCGCATGTGACGAACGCCATCAAGGAGTTCGTGCTGGAAGGCAATGAGAATGTCGATTTCGCGCTGATCGAGATCGGCGGCACGGTCGGCGACATCGAGGGCCTGCCCTTCTTCGAGGCGATCCGCCAGCTCAAAAACGATCTGCCGCCGCATCACTGCATCTATATCCACTTGACGCTCCTGCCTTACATTCCGAGCGCCGGCGAATTGAAGACGAAGCCGACGCAGCATTCGGTGAAGGAGCTGCGCTCGATCGGCATTCAACCCGATATTCTGCTCTGCCGCACCGATCGCGAGATTCCGCGCGAGGAGCGCCGCAAGCTCGGCCTCTTCTGCAATGTGCGCGAACAGGCGGTGATCGAGGCGCGCGACGCCTTCAACATCTATGACGTGCCGCGCGCCTATCACACGGCGGGTCTCGACGCGCAGGTGCTCGCGGCCTTTGGGATCGAGCCCGCGCCAAAGCCCGACATGAGCCGCTGGAACGCGGTGACGCAGCGCATCAACAATCCCGAGGGCGAAGTCACCATCGCGGTCGTCGGCAAATATACCGAGATGAAGGACGCCTATAAGAGCCTCATCGAGGCGCTGGCGCATGGCGGCCTCGCCAACCGCGTGAAGGTCAATCTCGACTGGATCGAATCCGAGATTTTTGAGACCGCCGATCCCGCCGCACATCTTGAGCATGTGCATGGCATTCTGGTGCCGGGCGGCTTTGGCCAGCGCGGCGCCGAGGGCAAGATCCTCGCGGCGCGTTTCGCCCGCGAACGCGGCGTGCCCTATTTCGGCATTTGCTTTGGCATGCAGATGGCGGTGATCGAGGCCGCCCGCGCGCTTGCGGGAATCGAAAAGGCGAATTCGACGGAATTCGGCCCCTGCGCGGAGCCGGTCGTCGGGCTCATGACCGAGTGGCTGAAGGGCAATGAACTGGAGCAGCGCGCGGCGGATGGGGACCTTGGCGGCACGATGCGCCTTGGCGCTTTTCCCGCCCTGTTGAAACCGGGTTCGCGCATCGCGGATATTTACGGCGCGAGCGAAATCTCCGAGCGCCACCGCCATCGCTATGAGGTGAATTTCGCCTATCGCGAACGCCTGGAGGAGAAGGGGCTGCTGTTCGCGGGCGTCTCGCCCGACGGGCTGCTGCCTGAGACGGTCGAAATCCCCGCGCACCCCTGGTTCATCGGCGTGCAATATCACCCGGAGCTGAAATCGCGGCCGTTTGAACCGCACCCGCTTTTCGCGAGCTTTATCGCCGCGGCGAAGGCGCAGAGCCGGCTGGTGTGATTCTTTTTTTCAGGGGAGATTGAGCGATGCGTCGGGTGAAATCCGTTTCACAACACGTTGCATCCTATGAAAGGCACCGGCCTACGTACGAAGCATTCTCTCTTAAGTTAAAGGAACTGCTAAATTCTATCCTCGACGCCAACAAGCTTAAGGTTCACTCAATTGAGTCGCGCGCCAAAACAATTGAGAGTTTCCAAGAAAAGGTCACACGTTCCGGAAAGGTCTACAACAACCCGCTAAGCGAACTGCATGATTTATGCGGTTGTAGGATTATTACCTACTATGCGGACGAAGTCGGTAAAGTCGCCGATATACTGAAGGCAGAGTTTAGCGTTATCGAAGAAGAGCTCGGTCACCAAGTAAGTGAGCTTGATGTTGATCGGTTTGGATACCTTTCTGTCCACTATGTGATCAAGGTAGGTGGCAATCGCGTGGGGCTGCCTGAGTGGAGAGCCTTCGAGTCAATGTGTGCCGAAGTTCAGATAAGAACGATAATCCAGCATGCATGGTCTGCTATTTCTCATTTCATCCAATATAAACAAGAAACAGCAGTCCCATCACACATTCAGAGAAGGTTATATCGTATCGCAGGTCTTTTCGAGCTTGCCGACGAAGAATTCCTTGGAATTAGAGATCAGAAGGCGGCTCTTAAAGCGTCGGCTGCAAAAGCGATCGCCGAAGGAAGAAAGGGCATACCGCTTTCTTCAAGTAGTATTTCTGAGGCTATTAAGGCGTGGTCAGAGCGGGATGCGGCACTGAGCGCGGCGGTCGATGCGGGGTTCCAGTTGTTAAAGGATCAAGAAGACATTGATAGCAACAGCGACAATTACGTTGGCTATATTTATAGTCTGGCTACAAGGCTTAACATAAATACTGTTGATGATTTATTATTAATTGTTAATAAAGTTGATCTAAGTTTACTAGAGACTGTTTTCAGTATAAATAAAGACAAGGTAAATTGGATGGTATCTGAAAATTTCATATTTTATATGCTCCTTATTGCAGCCGCAGGCGATGCTGTAGACGTAGAATATCTATCAAAAAATGGGATTTCAGCAGAAATAGCCAAGCTGATCCTGCGTGGTCTAAGAATGAAGCCCAGATCACGAAGGCGTGGAACAAAGGCCGGAAGCGAGTAGAACGCCTAGCCGTTGCGCTGGCGATGCTCGGTGCCGCTGTCCTTTTCGCAACCGCCGTCATGGCCGGGCTTGACCCGGCCATCCACGCCGAGACGTTGCTGAAATGCTGAGAGGCGTACGTAGCGGCGCCACGTGGATGCCCGCGACAAGCGCGGGCATGACGCGGAGAGTATGCGGCAAACCGAGGACCGACGAAGGCTGTGTGCAATAGCCCCACCTCACACCACCTCGTATTCCTCATCGATGGGCGCGTCGAGCGCGGCGACGAGACGGTTCGTCTCCGACTCTTTCGCCAGCACTTCGCGATATTCCTCTTCGCTCATTCCCTTCGCGCCGGCGTTCGCCGTGTGCGAATGGATGCAAAGGGAGCAGAGCAGGTTGGTGTGATTCGCGGCTAGGCGGTGTATATTGCCGCCAGGAGATTGCCCCAATGACGGACCATCCTCGCATAGCGCTCGATCCGCATGTTCTTGCTGGCAAGCCAGTTGTGCGCGGGACGCGGCTTTCGGTCGAGTTCGTCATCGGGCTCATGGCCGACGGCTGGTCCGAGGCGGATATTCTGCGCAATTACCCGACGCTGTCGCACGAAGACATTGCGGCCTGTCTCGCTTATGCGCGAGATGCCTTGAAGTCGGAGAAAATTTTCCCTAGCGCCGCGTGACATGCGCTTTCTCGCCGATGAGAATTTTCCCGCGGAGGCCGTGTTCGCCTTGCGCCGCGCCGGTCATGACGTGGTCTGGATTTGCGAAACGGCGTCAGGCGCAAGTGACGAAGCCATTCTCGCCATGGCCATAAGCGACCTTCGAATTCTGCTCACATTCGATAAGGATTTCGGTGAATTGGCTTGGCGGTCGGGTTTCGCGCGATCATGCGGAATCATCCTATTTCGCCTGCCCACGCCGTCGGCGGTGTCGGTCGGCGACGCGCTTGCCGCGCGGATCGCAGAACGCGATGATTGGATCGGGCATTTCTCCGTCATCGAGCCGGGGCGGGTACGGATGCGAGAATTGAAAATTTGACAGTTGAGAATTGTGCGGTCTTTGGCTGGGTTGGCGCGCTGCCTTTTCGCATCATGGCCGGACTTGTCGTGGCCATCCACGCCGACAGGATGCGACCGGGCGAGCAACGACGATGGGCCCCTCCAACAGCGACGGCGTCACTTGTTGGGCGCTTTCGTGGCGGCGGGCCATGAGCGGGGGCCCGGATTGACATGATAATTCACGCCGCAGCCCGAGAGAGCGAGCGCAATCGCGAGAAGCAGCATCGATTTAACGCGCGGCGTTAGCATCTTTGGTCTCCAATGAGCGAAGTTTCGGCGCGTGCGCGCCGGGTGATCTTGATTTGGGGGTTGCAACCGCTCATATTTGAGTTATATTTTGATATAATTTCATTGAGACACGCCATGCACACCACCTCTCTGCGCAAAGTCGGCGGTTCCGTCATGCTAGCCGTCCCGCCCGCGATCCTTGATCTGCTGAAACTGCGCGCCGGCGCGACGGTGGGCGTTTCGGTCGACAACGGCCGACTCATTATCGAGCCGTCGACGAAGCCCCGCTACAAGCTCGACGAACTTCTGGCGCAATGCGACGCTGCGGCGGAACCGTCCGAAGAAGATCGCGCCTGGCTCGACGACAGGCCGCAAGGTTCCGAGCTTCTCTAAGTGGAGCGCGGCGACATCTATCTCGTCTCGCTCGATCCCACCTCGGGGCGCGAACAACAGGGCGCGCGGCCCGTATTGATCGTCTCGCCCGGTTCTTTCAATCGCCTGACGAAAACGCCGATCGTGCTGCCGATTACGAGCGGCGGCGATTTCGCCCGCACCGCCGGTTTCGCCGTTTCGCTGATGGGCGCAGGGACGCAAACGACCGGCGTCATTCGTTGCGACCAGCCCCGCGCGCTGGACCTTGGCGCGCGCCGCGCCCGTAAGCTCGAAAGCGCGCCAGAAGCAATCGTCGACGAGGCCTTGGCGAAACTCGCGGCGATATTGGAGTAGCGATCCATGGAGCCGCGCCTTTTCCGCCTCGTTCCCGGCTCGCTCGGCCCCAGGCGCGATTTCCGCATCACCGTCGGGCTGCGCGAAGGCTGGGAGGCGGAGGGGCGGGTCTATGACGTCTCGGAAGCCGTGCGCTGCGCGCGCGCCTGGATGCGCCGGCGGGTCGAAGCGGGCCAGCCCGCGCTGTCCGGCATGTTCACCCGCGGCGAAGTCACTTACGCCTGGCGCAAGGACGATGGCGCGGTGGGCTCGGACCGCGAGCCGGTCGCGATTTTCACCGGCGAAGCGGTTCACGCCTATCTCGGCCATCTTCCCGACGCCGAGATCGAGGCGATGCTGAACGAACTCGCGGGCGAACTCGGCGCCGCGCTCGGGCAGGAGCGGCTCTATGTCGCCTTCGGCGACCGGACGTGGATTCTCGATTGCGGCGCCGAATGAGCGCGAATCGTCATCGCCGCGCTATAACTTAAAGTCCCACGTCGCAAAGCGAGAGGCCCCATGCTCACCCTCTATTACTCTCCCGGCGCTTGTTCGCTCGCGCCGCATATCCTTCTCGAATGGGTCGGCGCCGAGTATCAGGCCGTGCGGGTCAAGCTCGGCGACCCCGACTATCTCAAGATCAACCCCGCCGGCGCGGTGCCGACGCTCGACGTCGGCGAGGGCTGGACGTTGACCCAGGCCGGCGCGATCCTTTCCTATATCGCGCATCGCTTCCCGAATTTTCGCTTCGCCGGCGGCGACAGCCTGCGCGAACAGGCCGAGGTCGCGCGCTGGTCGCATTTTTTGACGGGCGATCTCCATCCCGCCTTCTTTCCCTATTTCTTTCCGGGCCGCTACACGACGGCGACGACGCCGGAGGCGTTGCAAGCCGCGAGGGACGCGGGCCTCAAGCTGGTGCGCCGGAAATATGATCTGCTGGAGGCGCATCTTGAGGGGCGGACATTCATCGCCGGCGACAGCCTCACCTATATCGACGCCTACGTCTTTCCGATGATCCGCTGGGGCGCGAAGGCGCTCGACGACGGGCTCGCCGCCTATCCGAACATCAAGGCGCATCACGACCGCATCGCGGCGGACGAAGCGGTTCAGCGCGTGCTCGCGAAAGAGGCGGCTTAAGCGCGCGGGCGTTCGCTTTCCCGGGGGACGAATGGGACGATTTCAGGGAAAAGTCGCGCTGGTCACCGGCGCGGCGCGCGGCCTTGGCCGGGTGACGGCGCTCGCCTTCGCCCGCGAAGGCGCGAAGGTCGCTCTCGCCGATATTGACGAGGCGGGCGGGCGCGAGACGCTCGAGATGATCCGCGCGGAAGGCGGCGAGGGAATATTCGCGCCTGCCGACATGCGTATCGAGGGCGACGTCGAGGCGATGGTCGCCAAAACGGTCGAAGCCTATGGCCGTCTCGATTGCGCCGTGAACAACGCCGGCGTCGTGCGCTTCAAGCCCATCGTCGACGAGACGGAGGAAGGCTTCGATTTCCATATCGACGTCAATCTGCGCGGCGTCTTCTTCTGCATGAAGCACGAGATTCGCCAGATGCTGAAAAACGGCGGCGGCGCCATCGTCAACCAGTCGTCGATCACCGGCAGCCTCACGGGCAATCCGGGGGAAGGCGCTTACGCCGCGAGCAAGGGCGGCGTCGACGGGCTCACCAAGACGGTCGCGCTCGAGGTCGCCAAGGACAATATCAGCGTCAACGCCATTTGCGCCTGCGGCGTCGATGCGCCCGGCGACGTTTTCCATCAATGGATGGAAAAGGAGGGCATTTCGCCTCAGGAGGCCGGAAAGCTCTTTCCCATCGGGCGCATGGGCAGGGCGGAGGAGCTGACGGAGGCCGTCTTGTTCCTTTGCTCCGATTACGCCCGGTTCATCGTAGGCCATCTGCTGGTCGTCGACGGCGGGTGGATCGCGCGCTAGTCGGTGGGGGGTAGAAGGCGGATTCCGCGCTTGATTATCCGCCGCGTCTCCCGTAATTTCGCGCCTCGTCGAAAGAACGGGACGAAATGCGCAAATTTCTCGTAGTAGCCGGAGCGCCTGAAGCGGAGCGGGGTTAGACCCGCCTTTCCGCCCATGGCGCTTGACCCGAGGCCCCAAGAGGGCCTTTTTTGTTGCCCGAAGACTGGGCCTTTTTTGTTGCCCGCCGCCAGGAAGAAGACGGAAAAAGACGATGTCGAAGGAAATGACCGGCGCCGAAATGGTGGTCGAAGCCCTGAAGGATCAGGGCGTAGAGATTATTTTCGGCTATCCCGGCGGCGCCGTCCTTCCGATCTATGACGCGCTTTTCCATCAGGACAAGGTGCAGCACATTCTGGTGCGCCACGAGCAGGGCGCGGCCCATGCGGCGGAGGGCTATGCGCGCTCCTCGGGCAAGGTCGGCGTGCTGCTCGTCACCTCCGGCCCCGGCGCGACCAATACCGTGACGGGCCTCACCGACGCGCTGATGGATTCGATCCCCGTCGTCTGCATCACCGGCCAGGTGCCGACGCATCTCATCGGCTCCGACGCCTTTCAGGAATGCGACACGGTGGGCATCACCCGCCATTGCACCAAGCATAATTATCTCGTGAAGAACGTCGACGATTTGCCGCGCGTGCTGCACGAGGCCTTTTACGTCGCTTCCTCCGGCCGTCCGGGCCCGGTGGTGATCGACATTCCCAAGGACGTGCAATTCGCGCGCGGCGCCTATACGCCGCCGCGCGGCGCGGGGCACAAGACCTATCATCCCAAGCTCGACGCCGATATCGAGACGATCCGCGAGGCGGCGCGGATGATGGCGGCGGCGCGCCGCCCGATCTTCTATACCGGCGGCGGCGTCATCAATTCCGGTCCCGCGGCCTCGGCGCTGCTGCGCGAACTCGTGGGGCTCACCGGCTTTCCCATCACCTCGACGCTGATGGGACTCGGCGCCTATCCGGGCTCGGGCGAGCACTGGCTCGGCATGCTCGGCATGCATGGCACCTATGAGGCCAATAACGCCATGCACGACTGCGATCTGATGATCGCCGTCGGCGCGCGTTTCGACGACCGCATCACCGGCCGCCTCGACGCCTTTTCGCCGGGCTCGAAGAAAATCCATATCGACATCGACCGTTCGTCGATCAACAAGAACGTCAAGGTCGATCTCGCCATCGTCGGCGATTGCGGCCATGTGCTCGAAGCATTGATCCGCGTCTGGCGCGCGGAGGCGCTGCAGGCGGACAAGCAGCCGCTCGACCACTGGCGGGCGCAGATCGAGGAATGGCGCGCGAAGAAGTCGCTCGCCTTCCGCAATTCGGATACGACGATCAAGCCGCAATACGCCGTGCAGCGGCTCTATGCGCTGACCAAGGACCGCGACGTCTATGTGACGACCGAGGTCGGCCAGCATCAGATGTGGGCCGCGCAGCATTACCATTTCGAGGAGCCGAACCGCTGGATGACGTCGGGCGGCCTCGGCACCATGGGCTATGGCCTGCCGGCGGCGATCGGCGCGCAGCTCGCGCATCCAAGTTCGCTCGTCATCGACATCGCCGGCGAAGCCTCGATCCTGATGTGCATTCAGGAAATGTCGACGGCGATCCAATATCGCCTGCCGGTGAAAATCTTCATCCTCAACAATGAATATATGGGGATGGTGCGACAGTGGCAGGAGCTGCTGCATGGCGGCCGCTATTCGCACAGCTATTCCGAGGCGCTCCCCGATTTCGTCAAGCTTGCCGAAGCTTTCGGGGCGAAGGGCATTCGCTGTTCCGATCCCGCGTCGCTCGACGCCGCGATCAAGGAGATGATCGATTACGACGGGCCGGTGATTTTCGACTGCGTCGTCGACAAAATCGAGAATTGCTTCCCGATGATCCCCTCGGGCAAGGCGCATAACGACATGCTGCTCGCCGATCTTTCCGACGACGCCGGAATCGAGATCGGATCGGTCATCGACGAGAAGGGAAAAATGCTTGTGTAGGCAGTCGGCAGTCGGCAATGGGCAGTCGGAGCGAGATCGACTGCCGACTGCCTCATGCCGACTGCCCTTGCAACATCTAAACATTGTAGCCTGGATGCGCCCCGCATGAACGCCCCCGCTTCTCCGCCTTCCCCCTATTCCTCCGCGACGACGAGCGCCAAAGCCGAGTCGCATACGCTATCCGTGCTCGTCGACAATGAGCCGGGCGTTTTGGCGCGCGTCGTGGGTCTGTTCTCGGGGCGCGGCTATAATATCGAGAGCCTCACCGTCGCCGAGGTGGCGCATGCCGAGCATCTCTCGCGCATCACCATTCTCACTTCCGGCGCGCCGGAGACGATCGACCAGATCCATCACCAGCTCGAACGACTCGTGCCGGTGCATCAAGTGACGGATCTGACCGCCTCCAAGCGGTCGCTCGAACGCGAACTGGCGATGGTGAAGGTCAAGGGCGCGGGCGAACATCGCACTTTCGCGCTGCAGCTCGCCGAAGCCTTCCGCGCCCGCATCGTTGACGCGACGACCGAGAGCTTCATTTTCGAACTGACGGGCAAGCCCGAAAAGATCGACGAATTCGTCGATCTGGTGCGCCCGATCGGCCTTGTCGAAGTCTCGCGAACCGGCGTCGCCGCCATCTCGCGCGGGCCGGAGCCGATCTGAATCTAGAGAATTTTTGACCTTATCGGGCGGCCCGCGTAGAAGGAGCCCGCCAAGGAATTCGGGCGACGGAGAGCCGCCGTCCCCGCTAAAACGCACACGGATCAAGGGAAGTCGAACACATGCGCGTTTACTATGATCGGGACGCCGACATCAATCTGATTAAAGGCAAGAAAGTCGCCATCGTCGGCTACGGCAGCCAGGGCCACGCGCATGCGCTCAATCTGAAGGACAGCGGCGTCGCGGAGGTCGCGGTGGCGCTTCGCCCGGGCTCGTCCTCGGCCAAGAAGGCGGAAGGCGCCGGCCTCAAGGTCCTGACCGTCGCTGAAGCGGCGAAATGGGCCGATATCGTCATGATGCTGACGCCCGACGAGCTGCAGGGCGAAATATACGCCAATGAGCTGGCGCCCAATCTCAAGCAGGGCGCGGCGCTTTTCTTCGCCCATGGCCTCAATATTCATTTCAATCTGATCGAGCCGCGTCCAGATCTCGATGTGGCGATGGTCGCGCCGAAGGGCCCCGGACATACGGTGCGCGGCGAATATCTGAAGGGTGGCGGCGTGCCCTGCCTCTTGGCCGTGCATCAGGACGCTTCCGGCAACGCCAAGGACATTGCGCTCTCCTACGCCTCGGCCATTGGCGGCGGCCGCGCCGGCGTGATCGAGACGACGTTCCGCGAGGAATGCGAAACGGATCTTTTCGGCGAGCAGGTGGTGCTCTGCGGCGGTCTCGTCGAACTGATCCGGGCGGGCTTCGAAACCCTGGTCGAGGCCGGCTATGCGCCGGAGATGGCCTATTTCGAATGCCTGCATGAGGTGAAGCTGATCGTCGACCTCATTTACGAGGGCGGCATCGCCAATATGAACTATTCCGTGTCTAACACCGCGGAATATGGAGAGTATGTCACCGGACCGCGTATCATCACCAAGGAAACCAAGGCCGAGATGAAGCGCGTTCTTGACGATATTCAGTCGGGCAAGTTCACGCGCGACTGGATGCTCGAAAACAAGGTCGGCCAGACTTCCTTCAAGGCAACGCGCGCGCGCAACAACGCCCATCCGATCGAAGCGGTTGGCGGGCGTTTGCGCGAGATGATGCCGTGGATCGGGAAGAACAAGCTGGTCGACAAGGATCGCAATTAGCGCATAATCATGCGAAAAAAGCGTGCGCTTTCGGATTTAGAGCGATCCGAGAGCGCCGCGAACGCGACGCGAGAACGGCGTCGCAGGCGGGGGCGGAATGCGGGGACCGGGCGGACGCTCAGGCCAGCTTGTCGACAGCGAAACGCGTCGGCGCGTGCATGAGATCGTGCAAAGCCGCATGAGCCGCGACGTCTCGGGGATGTTGAAATATTTCGTCGAGGATGTGGAGCTCAATTACACCTGTTCGCGCCTGGGCGTGCTGCGGCCCGGCCACTGGCGCGGACGCGACGCGCTTCGCGAACATCTGCGCCGGGTCGACATTGATTACGAGCCGCTCGACGCGGAGATCGTCTCCATTCTCGTCGAAGGCGACCGCACGGCGGTGCGCTGGGTGAGCAACTGGCGTCACCGCGCCACGGGCCAGATCCACAATATGGACATGGCGCATTTTCTGCGCTGGCGAAACGGGCTTGTCGCGGAAATGTATGAATTTCGTGACATGCGCTGCGCCTCGCGCGTGACGGATGTCGTGCCGCAAAGCCTTAACGATATTCTCAATCCTCCGGGGCCCGGGCTTTCGCGCGACGAGATGGCGCGGCGCCTGATCGCGATGGGAAATTTCTCCTGGGGCGGGCCCGACATCGCGCTCATTCGCGAAATATGCTCGCCCGACGTCGTGTGCGAATTCGTCGGCGATCGCACGACGATCTCCTACGCCGGCCGCTATCGCGGCGTCGACGCCCTCATTAATATCGTGCGCGGCATCGGCGTCGAATTCGAGCAACTCAGCCACGTCACGCCGGAGGTCATTATCGATGCCGCCGCCGCCGCCGGGCGCCGGACGGTCGAATGGCGTCACCGCGGCACCGGACGGCGCGGTCTTGTCGAACTCGCCGATTTCGTGCGCTTCGAGGAGGGCCGTATCGTCGAGATCGTCGAATTCCGCGACAGCGTCGCCCTTCTACAGATGCAGGCGTGATCGCAAGCCCGTGACCCGCGCGCGCTCTTTCCCTTTGCTCGCCGTCTTCGCGGATCATCCGTTTCGCGTCGATGCGCTCGCCGTCGGCGGCCAGGCCGCGCGACTCGGCGCGGAGATGTTGCGGCCGTGACGACGCAAGTCCTCGCGGTCGATCGGCTTGACGCTCACATCGTTGAACATCGCTGGGCGTTCGCCGCGGCGCGCGCGCAGGAGATCGATCGCCATTGGGAGGCGCGCCGTCGCGCCAATCCCGCCCTCTATGACGGCGCGGTCCTGCTCGGCCGGCGCGTCGAGCTTCTTAACGAAGCGGGCGGCGCGCGCGTCTTGCGCATGGAGCTGTTCGAGACGCGCTTTTCGCGCTTTCTCGCCTGGCGCGACTTCGGCTGGCCGGACGAAACCGTCTACAATTGCTTCGCCATGCCGGCGGTGCGATCAAGCGACGGCGCCTATCTCCTGGGCGAGATGGGAGCGGCCCATTCCGCCGCGGGCCAACTTTATTTCCCTGGGGGCACGCCCGACCCTTCCGACATTCTCGCGGGCGGGCGAGTCGATCTCGAGGGAAACCTCATCCGCGAGCTGGCCGAGGAAACCGGCCTTGCGGCGCATGAAGGGCGCGCCGCGCCGGAGTGGAGCGTCGTTGTCGATCGCCGGCGCGTCGCCTGCATCAAGCGCTTCGACTGGGAGGCGCCGGCGGCGGCGCTGCTCGCGCGCGTCAGGAGCTTTCTCGCCGCCGAGCAGGCGCCCGAACTCGCCGACGCGCATATGATAGGGGAGCCGGCGGCGCTCGCGGATTCGCGCCTGCCAGCCTTCATGGTCGCCTATCTTGCCGAGGCTTTGGCCGGCGCGGATTAGCGGCTTTTGCCGAAGCGGACGCCGCTTTGGCTGAAGAAAATGCGTTTATTCAATTCTAGAGGCTGAATTTTGAGGCGTCGCGGGATAGATTTGCGGCAAATGACCAGAGCGCAACAATTGGGCGCGACGCTGCCCGCGCCGCAGGCGCCGAATGAAGAGCGAGTTTCGGCGGTCCGCGCCGCGCTCGGCGGCCGCGTCATCGTGCTTGTCGGGATGATGGGCTCCGGCAAAAGCGCCATCGGCCAACGGCTCGCGGCTCGGCTCGGCCTGCCTTTCATCGACGCCGACGCCGAAATCGTCGCGGCGGCGGCCATGCCCATCGCCGAGATTTTCGCCAAATATGGCGAACGCTATTTTCGCGACGGCGAGCGCCGCGTCATCATGCGGCTGCTCAACGGCGGCCCGATGGTTCTGGCGACCGGCGGCGGCGCTTTTCTCGATCCGCGCACACGCGAGCGCGTCAGCGAGCGCGGCGTGTCGATCTGGCTCGACGCCGACCTCAAGACCCTGATAAAGCGCGTGCGTCGCAAGAACGACCGGCCGCTGCTGCGGACGGAAAATCCCGAAGAGACGCTGCGTCAGCTTCTGGAGGCGCGCGGGCCGATCTACGAGCTTGCCGATTTGCGCGTCGAGTCGCGGGACGTTTCGCAGGACGCGATGGTGAGCGAGACGCTCGCGGCGCTCGCCGACGGCCTCCCCCGGCTCGAGGAGCTGCGGCGGGCCGCGCTCAACAAAGGTTTCGCCAAAGCCATGACGCATTTGCATCTCTTTCGGCCTCAGAGCGATCAGGACGCGACGCATCAGGAAATCGTGCGGGTCGCCCTCGGCGGGCGCTCCTATGACATTGTGATCGGCGCGGGGCTCCTGCAAAAGGCCGGCGAACATATCGCCCGGATCGCGCCGGGCGCCTCATGCGCCATCGTCACCGACGAAAATGTCGCGCGCCTGCATCTCCCGACGGTCGAACTGAGCCTGAAGGAAGCCGGCTTGCGATCGACGACGATCGTCGTGCCGCCCGGCGAAGCCTCGAAATCGCTCGCCGTCTACGGGCGCGTCTGCGACGAGGCGCTCGCCGCCAAGATCGAGAGGCGCGATCTCATTATTGCTCTGGGGGGCGGCGTGGTCGGCGATCTTGCCGGCTTCGTGGCCGCGAGCCTGCGGCGCGGCTCGCGTTTCGTGCAGATTCCGACGACCCTGCTGTCGCAAGTCGATTCATCGGTCGGCGGCAAGACGGGGATCAATTCGTCCCATGGCAAGAATCTGATCGGCGCCTTTCATCAGCCCGCGCTGGTGCTTGCGGACGTCGATGTCCTGCAAACGCTGCCCTTGCGCGAATTTCGCGCGGGCTACGCCGAAGTGGTCAAATATGGGCTGATCGGCGACAAGCGTTTCTTCGAATGGCTGGAGGCCGACGCGGAAGCGGTCTTCAACAGCCGCTCCGAACAGATTTGCGCGATCGCCGTGAGCTGCGAGACGAAGGCGACGATTGTCGCGCGCGACGAGACGGAGCAGGGCGATCGCGCCCTGCTCAATCTCGGCCATACCTTTGGCCACGCGCTCGAGCGCCTCACCAATTACGACAGCATAAGGCTCGTGCATGGCGAAGGCGTCGCCATCGGCATGGTCTGCGCCGCGCGTTTCTCCGCGCGGCTCGGCTTTTGCACGCCGGCGGTCGCCGAACGCGTCGAACGGCATCTTGCGGGGGTCGGCCTGCCGACCCGCATCCGCGACATTCCCGACTGGAGCGCCGACGCCCAAGCGATTCTCGACGCCATGTATCAGGACAAGAAGGTCGAGCGCGGCGCCCTGACCTTCATCCTCATGCGCGGGATCGGCGAGGCCTTCATCGCCAAATCGATTGCGGCCGACGAGGTCCTGAAATTCCTCGAGGACGAATTGACCCGGACATAGTCCCATGCATGGCTTCGAATCCGGCGCGCCGCAGGTCGATATCTGGACCGCGGTCGCGATCGTCATTCTCTGCGTTTTTCTCTCGGCCTTCTTCGCCGGCTCGGAGACGGCGCTCACGGCCGCTTCGCACGCCCGCATGCATACGCTGGAGAAGGAGGGCGACAAGCGCGCGAGCGCTGTCAACCGGCTCCTGCGTCAGCGCAACCGCATGATCGCCGCGCTGCTGCTTGGCGGCACATTGGTCAATATCGGCGGCTCGGCCTTCACGACAAGCGTGCTCGTCGTCGTCGCCGGCGAGAATGGCGCGGTCTACGCCACGATCATCATGACCGTGCTGCTCCTCGTCTTCGCGGAGGTGCTGCCGAAGACGCTCGCGATCAATCATCCCGACGAAACCTCCTTGCGCGTCGCCAAATATATCGCGCCTTTCGTGCGCATCGTCGGGCCGCTTCTCGCGGGGGTCGAATATATCGTGCGCGTCGCCCTTAATCTCTTCGGCGTCGAGGTCGGCCATGGCCGCACCGTGCTGTCGCCCTATGATGAATTGAAGAGCGCCGTCGACATTCTGCATGAGGAAGGCAATGTCGAGCGCGCCGCGCGCGACATGTTCGGCGGCGTGCTCGACCTGCAGGTGCTGCATGTCGCCGACGTGATGATCCATCGCACCAAGATGCGGACGATCGACGCCGATCTGCCGCCCGCGCAGATCGTGCGCGAAGTTTTGGCGTCGCCTTTCACGCGCCTGCCGCTCTGGCGCGAGCGGCCGGACAATTTCGTCGGCGTGCTGCATTCAAAGGACATGTTGCGGGCGCTCGACGCCGCTGGCGGCGAGGCCTCTAAGATCAACATCGACGACGTGATGTTCGCGCCCTGGTTCGTGCCCGAGGCGACGACGCTTGAAGATCAGCTCGAAGCCTTCTTAAAGCGCAAGACCCATTTCGCGCTCGTCGTCGACGAATATGGCGAGGTGATGGGACTCGTCACGCTGGAAGACATTCTCGAGGAAATCGTCGGCGACATCCGCGACGAGCATGATCTCGCCGTGCAGGGCGTGCGGCCGCAGCCCGACGGATCGGTGCTCGTCGACGGCGCCGTCCCCGTGCGCGATCTTAATCGCGTCATGGCCTGGAGCCTGCCCGATGAGGAAGCCACGACCATCGCCGGCCTCGTCATCCATGAAGCGGGCGCGATCCCGGAGGCCGGCCAGGTCTTCACCTATCATGGCTTCCGCTTCGAGGTGATGCGCCGGATCCGCAACCGCGTCACGGCGCTGCGCGTCACGCCGCAGGAGGCGCGCTCAAATTTATAGGAATCGATCACTCTATTGGGCGATTTCGCCCGAATCTAACGTGATCTAATCGCCGACGCTCTTTTCTAGATTTCGGCGTATATCGTGGCATGCAGCCCTTCCGGCTCGAAGCTGAGCTCAATGTCGCCGCCGATTTGCCGCGCCAAAACGCTCGTGAGCAGAAAATGGCCGACGCCGGCGCGTTCCGGGCGCTCGACCGCAGGTCCGCCGCTCTCCCGCCAATCGAGCATCAGGCGCGGACGCTCGTTCTCCCGCTCGATGCGCCACTTGACAGCGACGCGCCCTTCCTCGCCGGACAGCGCACCATGGCGTTGGGCGTTCGACAGCAGTTCAAAGAGCGCGACGCCAAGCGCCAGGGCGACGTCGGACCGCAGCTCGACATCCTCGCCGGAAACCTCGATCCGCGCCCCTTGGTCCTTTTCGCAGAAAAGCCCGGTTTCAATCAGGTCGCGCAGCGGCGTCAGCTCCCATGAATTTCGCACGAGCAAAGTCGAGATGCGGCTCAGACATTGCACCCTCTCGGTAAAATCGGCGCGAAAACTGGCGAAATCCCGGGCGGTGCGCGCGGTGATATTGGCGATGCCCTGAATCATCGCGAGCGCATTATTGACGCGATGATGGAGTTCGCGGCTCATCGCCCGCCGATGCGCCTCCGCCGTCTTGATGTCGTCAATGTCGGTGACGGCGACGATCGCGCCGATGATCGCGCCTTCGTCGTTGTGGATCGGCGCGCCCACGATATTGATCCAGCCCAGGCCGCCTTCGCCGCGCACATATTTGCATTCGAGCGTCGGGTTGTCCTCCCCGGCGAGCGCGCGCGCGAGCGGATATTCCTGGCTCAGGACGGGCCGTCCGTCCTGATGGAAGGCTTTCCATTCGTCATAGGCCGCTGTGTTCGCCGAATAGCGTATCGGATGACGCAGGATCGTCTCGATCACCCGATTGCCTTCGATGATGCGTCCGCTCGGCGCCTCCGCGATCAAAATCCCTACGGGCACGGCGTCGAGAATGGCGTGCAGCCGGCTATTCATGTCGGATTGGTTGGCCAAGCACGATTTTTTCGCCAGCAGATCGGTTAATTCGGTGAGCTTCTGGCGCTTCTCGCGCAAACGCTCCTGGAGCTCCAAAATCGAATGCGCGATGGCGTCGATCTCGGAAACGCCAGAGTCCCGCCAGCGCGTCGCCTCGCGCGCCTTGACGGAGCCCAACAGCGTCGAAAGTTCATGCAGCGCGCGCCGCTCGTCGCCGCGCGCCTGCGTCAAACGCCAAAGGGCGGCCAAGGCGACGATGAGCGCGGAGGCGAGGGCGGCGCAGAGGAGAAGGGGCAAGTCGGCAAAGTCATTCGAGGCGGTCGCGGCGGCCGCCTGTTGTATGGGAAGTGTGACGAGAAGCGCCGTCATCGGCGCAAAACGCGCCACTCGCCGGACGCCCCTTGCATAATAGCGGCCGGTACGGGGCGCCGCCTGGAGGATTGGAGAGCTACTGGGTGTTCGCGGGCGCCGCATGTCATTGTTCAACCCCTCAGCCATCTCTCTGTCTATTGGGTGGTTGCGCCAAGGGTTATGCGAATGAGATAGCGCGCAATGTCCTTATTTCCAGCGTGGCGGGAGGAGAGGGAAGCGGCGCTAAACCACGCGCCCGGGCATGCGTGTGGCGAGGTCCGAGACGGTCGGATCGCTATCGATGTCGTTTAACGTGGTCAGTCCCAAATGCTCGGCGAGTTTCGCCCGCGCGCGATTGAGGCGGCTTTTCACCGTGCCGATGGGGACATTGCAGATCTGCGCCGCCTCCTCATAGGAAAGTTCGGTAATGCCGATCATAAGCAGGATTTCGCGCTGTTCGGGAGGGAGTTCGTTCAGCGCGTTCTGAACGTCGGCCATGGTCGCCTTGGCTTCCTGGCCGCCCTTTACCGGAATTTGCTCCGCGAGAACATTGTCCGAGTCCTGCACCTCGCGCGATCGCTTGCGATAGTCCGAGAAATAGGTGTTGCGCAGGATCGTCACCAACCAGGCGCGAAAATTCGTGCCCGGTTGAAAGGAATCCGCGTGCGACCAAGCTTTGACGAGGGTTTCCTGGACGAGGTCGTCGGCGAGGCTATAGGAGCCGGACAAGGAAATGGCGAAGGCGCGAAGATAGGGCATCTGCGCCACCATGCGAGCTCCAAAGGCGTCGTCGCTCATTCTCTCTCGCGCTGCTTTGCTTCCAATTGCGCGAGCAGCACGGCAAGCTTGTCGGGGATGGGTTGATGAATCAAATCCTCGCAATAGGCGCGAAAGACCCTTCCAAGCTGAGCCTGAACCATTGGGTCCAGCGCCGCGCCGTCGCACTCGTGCAAAATATCCTGCTCCCGCATCTGTTCCTCGGAGGAAGGCGCGGGGGGCTCCGGAGCCGCGGGGCGGCCTCGGTTACCGTGATCGCCCTGGCTCATTCTCCCCCTCTGCACCGCTGCATCCCGCGCGCGGGGCCCGCCGCGCTTGACGATCTCACTTGAGCCAACGCGCTACAACACTAATTGTTCCCAGAATGCAAGAGGCGGGACTATCAACTTCCGAAGCGTCGTTCGGCCGATTTGACTCGGAAGCACAGCCAGTTAAATAGGGAGTCATCATGAATCTTTCTCGGGAAATCGCCGCGCATCTCCCTTATTTGCGACGGTTCGCGCGCTCGCTTTGCGGCTCGCAAAAGGGCGGCGACGCCTATGTCGCGGCGACTTTGGAGGCGCTGATCGCCGATCCGGACGCCTTTCCGGCCGATATGCCGCCAAAAGTCGGGCTGTATCATTTGTTCATGGCCTGCTGGAGTTCGATTCCGCTCAACACCGAAGAGAGTCCCGCCCCCGACATTTCAGCGGCCCAGCGCAATATCAGCCTGCTCACGCCGCGCTCGCGTCAGGCTTTTCTGCTGCGCACCGTGGAAGGGTTTTCGATTGGAGAATCGGCCGCCATTCTCGGCGTGACGGAGCAGGACATCGAAAATCTCATCGGGGAGGCGGGCCGCGAGATCGCCGAGCGCGTCGCGACCGATGTGCTGATCATCGAGGATGAGGCGCTTATCGCGCAGGACATAGAATTCATCGCCCGCGATCTCGGACACAGCGTGATCGGCGTGGCGCGCACGCATCGCGAAGCGGTCGAACTCTCGAAAAAGAAGCGGCCCGGTCTGATCCTCGCCGACATCCAGCTCGCCGACGGCAGTTCCGGCCTCAACGCCGTGAATGAGATGCTCGAGACATTCGACTCGCCGGTGATCTTCATCACCGCTTTTCCCGAGCGGCTGTTGACGGGCGAGCGGCCGGAGCCGGCCTTTCTCATCAGCAAGCCCTATAAGGTCGACACGGTGAAGGCGACGATCAGTCAGGCGCTGTTCTTCGAGCGAAAGGCCTCGCGCGCGGCTTAAGCGCGGCCAGTCCAACGCGGCGCCCGCCGTGTCGAGTTTAAGCTGCTTCGCCCAATTTCCCACGTGACGCGAATAAAGTTGCGCCGCTTCATCAAATCGGCGCTTTGGCGCGTTACTCTAAAAATGCAGTTTTTTCGTCGATGTTGGGCCGGCTCGTAATCGGCGCGCGTCCGATTGCGGGGCCAGCCCTTAGCGAAGGCTTAAGTAGAGGGCGAATTAAACTTGGCGGACGAAACTGTAACGGAGTTTGACCGCGCGCCTGACGTAGAGCGGCGCGCGCGCCCCCGTTGGCGGCTTTTCGGCAAGCTGGCGCTGAAATTCTGGAGCGGCGAGACACGCCGCCATGCGTGGCTGCTGACTTTTTTTGTCGCTTTGTTCATCGCCTTGCAGCTTGCGGCGCAGCTCAGCATCAACGCCTGGAACCGCTATTTCTTCGACGCATTGGAGAGCAAAAGCGTCGACGCGCTTTGGCAGGACGTTCTTTTATTGCCCGTGCTCGTGATTTTCAGCGGACTCGCTGCGAGCGGCGCGCTCGTCGCGCGCATGACGATGCAAACGCATTGGCGCGAATGGCTCACCGAAACATTGGCCGGCTGGTGGCTGGAGGATCAGCGCTACTACCGCCTCGAAGTCGCCGCCGACGAACAGACGTCGCCCGAATATCGGATTGCGAAAGACGTGCAGCTCGCCATAGATCCGCTTGTCGAATTCGCCGTCGGCTTTGTCACTGCGGTCGCGACGGCCGCGGCTTTCGTCGGCGTTCTCTGGACGATTGGCGGCGCGCTCGAGTTCGATCTCTTCGGCGCGCATTTCATACTGCCCGGCTATCTGGGCCTTGCCGCCGTCGCCTATGCGGCGACCGCGGGCGGCCTCGTTTATATCGCGGGTCGGCCGCTCGTGGCCGCGGTCTCGCAGAAGAATGAAGCGGAAGCGCAGTTTCTCGCCGAACTGACGCGCTTGAAGGAGAACGCCGAAAGCATCGCGCTCATTCGCGGCGACGCCGACGAGCTGATGTCGATTCTGCAAAATTACAAGCGGGTCGTCGCCGCCTGGCTGCGTCAGATTCGCTGCAATGGCGTCGTCGCGAGCTTTCAGAGCGCCAATGGCGCGCTCGTGCCGCTCATTCCGCTGGTGCTGGTCTCGCCCAAATATCTTTCCGGCGCCTTGACGCTCGGCGCGGTGATGCAGCTCGCATCAGCCTTCGTCGCCGTGCAGGTCGCATTGAATTGGTTCATCGACAATTTCGTGCGCGTCGCCGAATGGATGGCTTCCGCCAATCGCGTCGATGAACTGACCGAGGCTCTGGAAGGCCTCGATATCGGCGTCATCATGGGAGAAAAGGAATTCATCGACTTTGGCGTCAGCGACGACGACGAAATTCATATCGAAGAACTCTCCGTCGCGCATCGCTGCGGGCGAGTTGTGGTCGCCAGCGCCAATGTCGTCATTCCCGCGGGGGAGAAGTTGCTCGTCGGCGGCGCCAGTGGAACCGGGAAGAGCACGCTCGTGCGCGCCTTGGCGGGATTGTGGCCCTGGGGCTCAGGACGCATTTTGCTGCCCAAGGACGCGCATATCGTCTTTATTCCGCAAAAGCCCTACATCCCACTGGGGACGCTGCGTCAGGCGCTGCTCTATTCGATTTCCGACAAGGAAATCACCGAAGACATGATCCATGGCGCGATGCGCCGCTGCGGCATCGGCTATCTCATTAAAAATCTCGACGAGGAGAGGCGGTGGGGCCAGACGCTCTCGGGCGGCGAGCGTCAGCGGCTCGCCTTCGCCCGCCTGCTGCTGCAAAGGCCGCAGATCATCATCATGGACGAAGCGACTTCCGCGCTCGACGAAGAGAGCCAGATATCCATGCTGCGGCTTTTCAACGAAGACCTGGCTTTCGCCACCGTCATTAGCGTCGGCCACCGATCGGGCATGGAAGATTTTCACGATAAGAAACTGGTTCTTGAGCGACGCGCCGCCGGCGCGCACATTACGAGCCGCAAGCTGCAAAAATCGCTGTGGCATTTGTTCGATGACGCCGCGCTCTATTGAGCGCCTCTGATCGGCGCTTAGAGCATTTTCCGCCGAAGTGGACGCCGGTTCGGCGTAGAAAAGGCGTCAATTCAATAAACGCGCGCTAGCCGCCGGGTTGCGTCACGAGCCTGCGGATTTCGGGCAGGCAAGAGCCGCAATTGGTTCCCGCGCGCAGGGCCTTGCCGACATCCGCCGCCGTCTTGCAGCCAGCGCCGATCGCCGCTTCTATCCGCTTGGCGCCGACGCCGAAGCAGGCGCAAATGAGCGGGCCATCGTCGGCGACTCCGTCGGGCGGGCGACCGGAGAGCAGCGCCTTGCGTTGCGCGCCGTCCAGCCGTTCCAGCGCGAAGAAGGCCAGCGCGCCGTCCCAGGACATCGGCTCCGGGCCGATGAAAAGCGTCGCGACGAGCCTCTCGCCCTCGAAGGCCGCGGCGCGATAGGCGCCGTGCGAATCGTCGATATATTCGATCGCATCCTTCGCGCCGAAGGCGCCGCGAAAAAATGAGCGCCATGCCTGGGGCGGGGCGTCGCTCGCGAGCCGATAGGTCCAGCCGCCCTCGACGGCCGCGCGCGCGCGCCAGCCGTCTTCTGGCGGCGCCGCTTTCTCGCGCGACAGCAGGAATCCCTGCAACGCGAAAGCTCGCGGCGAGATCGCCGCCGGCGTCGCTTTCGCCTCGGGCTGTCCGGAATAGGGGTCGACAAAAGGCGCGACCAGCGCGCCGACGCGGCCAAGCGAGGCCGTCTCGTCGCTCCAATGGATCGGCGCGAAAATCTGTCCCTGCGGCTGGCGGTCGGTCACGACCGCGCGCAGCACGCATTCGGCCCAATCCGTCGCGACAATGGCGAATCCGCCGTCCTCGACGCCAAATGACGCTGCGTCTCGCGGATTGATCTCGACGAAAGGCTCGGCGATATGGCGGGAAAGGCGCGGGCTCGCGCCGGTGCGCGTCATCGTGTGCCATTGGTCGCGAATGCGGCCCGTGTTCAGCCGCAAGGGCCGCGCGGCGGAGAGTTCGGTCTTTAGAGCCGGCTGTTCCGGCGCGACGAAGTTGGCGCGTTTCGTCGCCGTATAGAAAGCGCCTTCGGCGAAGAAGCGCGCGCGCCCGCGCGATTCCTTACGGCGGATCGGCCATTGCGTCGGCTCCAGCGCGTCATAGGCCGCGTTGGAAATATCGGCGAGGCCGCCAAGATCGAAATCGCGCTCGCCGTCATTCTCAAAAGCGGAGAGCGCCGCATGTTCGCGAAAGACGTCGGCCGGCCCCGCGTAGTCGAAGCCGGAAAAGCCCATACGCCTTCCCACATCGGCGACGATCGCCCAGTCGGCGCGGGTTTCGCCCGGCGCCGGGAGAAAGGGCCGCTGGCGCGAGACGCGGCGCTCGGAATTCGTCACCGTACCGTCCTTCTCGCCCCACGCCTGCGCCGGCAACAGAATATGGACGCCGGAATTGATCGTATCGTTCGAGAGGACATTGTCCGAGACCGCCAAATGATCGAGACGCCTCAGCGCTTCTCGCGCGCGATCGGCGTCGGGCAGGGAGACGGCGGGATTAGTGCCGATGATCCAGAGCGCCTTGATCTCGCCGCGTTCGATCGCTTCGAACATCGCGACCGCTTTATGGCCTTCGCGCGTCGCCATGCGCGGCGCGTTCCAGAAACGCCGGACGCGATCGACGCTTTGCGCGTCGAAGCCCATATGCGCAGCGAGCTGATTGGCGAGGCCGCCGACCTCGCGGCCGCCCATGGCGTTGGGCTGGCCGGTCAATGAGAACGGCGACGCGCCCGCTTTGCCGATGCGGCCGGTCGCCAGATGACAATTGACGATGGCGTTGACCTTGTCGGTTCCCTGCGCCGATTGATTGACGCCTTGCGAGAAAGCCGTGACGACGCGCGGCGTGCGCATGAAGAGATCGAAGAATTGCGCGACCGCCGCTTCCGGCAGTTTCGCGCTTGCGGCGGTCGCGGCGATGGTCGGCGAGATGCGCCGCGCCCCTATGAGCGCGTCGTCGAAACCTTTCGTGTAAGCGTCGATGAAGGCTGAATCGAGCGCGCCGGCGTCACTCAAATGAGCGAGGAGGCCGCAAAAGAGCGCCTGATCCCCTCCCGGCGCGATTTCGAGAAAAAGATCGGCGGCTTCCGCCGTCGCCGTGCGCCTGGGGTCGATGACGACGAGCTTTGCGCCTCGCGTCTCCTTATTGCGCAACATGCGCTGAAAGAGAATCGGATGGCACCATGCGGCGTTCGAACCGACGAGCACGATCAAATCCGCTAGGTCGAGATCCTCATAGCAGCCCGGCACGACGTCGGCGCCGAAGGCGCGCCTGTGGCCGGCGACGGTCGAAGCCATGCAGAGCCTCGAATTCGTGTCCACATTGGCCGAGCCGATGAAGCCTTTCATCAGCTTGTTGGCGACGTAATAATCTTCCGTCAGCAATTGGCCGGATAGATAGAAGGCGACGGCGTCAGGCCCATGCCGGTCGACGACGCGCTGAAAGCCTGCAGCGACGGCGTCGAGCGCCTCTTCCCATGCGACGCGCCGCAGCGCGCCGTCCGCGCCGCGTCGCATGGGATGGAGCAATCGTCCGTCGAGTCCGAGCGTTTCATCGAGCGCCGAACCCTTCGAGCACAGCCTGCCGAAATTCGCCGGATGGCTCGGGTCGCCCGCGACCTTCGCGCCGCCTGCGCCGTCCGGCGTCGCAAGCACGCCGCATCCGACCCCGCAATAGGGACAGGTCGTTCGGATCGGCTGAAGCAGCGCGCCGCCGGGCGAGCGCGAAGCCTCCAGGCGATCCATGGGCGCGGGCGCGTCGTCGAGCATCGTCGTCTCAATAGACATCTTGCTGATA
Organism: Methylocystis borbori; assembly: GCF_036576025.1. NCBI lineage: Bacteria > Pseudomonadati > Pseudomonadota > Alphaproteobacteria > Hyphomicrobiales > Methylocystaceae > Methylocystis > Methylocystis borbori. The sequence continues at coordinate 24,171 of NZ_JAZHYN010000023.1, forward strand.
GCGGCCGGCGCTTTTGAGGTTGGCGACGAAGGCGATCGCCTCATCGGCGCTCCGCGCGCCATGTTGCGCAACGATGTCGACGAGCGCGCGCTCGACATCCCTCGCCATGCGCTTGGCGTCGCCGCAGACATAAATATGCGCGCCGTCCGCGAGCCAGGACCACAGCTCTCGCCCCGACTGCCGCATACGGTCCTGCACATAGAATTTCTCGCCGCCGTCGCGCGACCAGGCGAGAGAAAGACGCGTCAGAATGCCGATCGATTTCATCGTCTCGAATTCGTCGGCGTAGAAGAAATCATGCGTCGACCGCTGATGGCCGAAAAAGAGCCAATTCGCGCCCGGCGCATGGATGGCCGCGCGCTCTTGCAGAAAGGCGCGAAACGGCGCGACGCCCGTGCCGGGGCCGATCATGACGATCGGCGTCGCGGGATTGTCGGGCAATGCGAAATTATGCGCCGCTTGCACATAGACGGGGAGCGTTTCGCCGGGCGCGATACGCTCGGCGAGGAAGGTCGAAGCGACGCCGAGGCGCTTGCGCTGGCCGACGACATAGCGCACGGCGTCTACCGTGAGCGACAGGCGCCCCGGCGTCGCCCTGGGCGACGAGGAAATGGAATAAAGGCGCGGCTGCAACGGTTCCAGCGCCTCGACAAAAGCTTCCGCGTGCGGGCGGACGCTCGAAAATTTCCGCAAGGCGGCGAGGACGTCGAGCGTCGCCGCGTCGCCGTCTGGGTCTTCGCCCTGCGCGAGGAGGCGCGCCTTTTCGCGCGTTTCGCCGCCGATGAGGTAGGAGATCAATTCGAAGAGGGCGTCGGGCGCGGGCGAGAGCGAACAGTCTTCGCACAAAACATCGCGCAGCGTCTTGCCGCGCACCGGCGTGACATGCGACGCGCCGAGCATGGCGATGATCTGATCGACGAGACCGAGTTCGTTCTTGGCGAAGACGCCGAAGGAATCGCCGGGTTTGTAATCGACGCCGCTTTCGGAGAGATCGAATTCGACGTGCCAGGTCTCCTTTTCGGAGCCATCCCTGTTCAGTCGCCGGCGCGACAGGAATTTCGCCTTCGTCGGCGTTTGGCGCGCGCATCCGGGCTGCGCGGGGCGCGCGGCTTCCGATTTCTCCACGATCGCCGGCGCGGCGACGGGGGCCTTGTTCATTTCCTCGAACAGCGCTTTCAACTGCCGCGCCGTTTCCTTTCCGCCCGGAGCGCAGAGATTGAGACGCTCTTCCTGGCGCGCGGCGATGGCGTCGGCGTATTTCTCGCAATCATAGCCGCATTGGCCGCAATCCTGCTGCGCCATGGCCGCCATCATGCGCCGCCGCAGCGGACGGCCTTCCGCGAGTTTCAAACGCGCGTCGAGCGCGAGCGACTGGTCATGCCAAGGCGCCGCGCCGTCGTCGCCCGCCGATAGGAGGGCGGCGTTTTGTTCGGCGCTCAGCGGCGTGACGGCGGATTGATCCGGCGCGATCAGCGCGGCGAAAAAGCCATTGAGCCATGCGCGCTGCTCCGGCGAGAAAGGCGCCGACTCCGGGACGAGCTCGATCATTTCGGGAGGCGTTATCTGATTCATACGAGCGCCTCCCCATTCGCAAGGCGTCGCAAGTCGTCGGCCTCGAGCCGGCGCGCGAAGGCGGCGAATGTCTCCTGTGCATCGTCGCGATGCTTGAGATAGGCGCGCAGCAGGCGCGCGACGGTCTTAGGCGCGTCTTCGGCCTTGACGTTCGCGTAAAGGTCGCGGGCGATGGCGGCGTCTTCGGCGAAGCCGCCGCCGACAAGGATATTGTATCCCTCGACCGTATCGCCTTCGTCATTGACGGAGACGCGCGCGGCGAGCAGGCCGATGTCGCCAATGTAGTGCTGCGCGCAGGAATGATGACAGCCGGTGAGATGAATATTGATCGGCGTCTCGACCGGCGCCGCCTCTTCGCAAAAAGCGGCGATCTCTTCGGCGTGGCGCTTGGTGTCGGCGGCGGCGAAGCGGCAGCCGAAATTTCCAGTGCAGGCGACGAGTCCGGCGCGCAGCGCCGAGACCTGCGTCTTTAATTCCAGCGCATCTATGGCTGCGCAAGCCTTTTCAATATTTGCGTCCGCGACGCCGGTGAGCACCAGGTTTTGCCAGACGGTGAGGCGCAATTCGCCATCGCCGAATTCATGGGCGATCGCCGCGAGGCCGCGCGTCTGCGCCGGCGTCAGGCGGCCGAGCGGCAGCGCGACGCCGATCCAGTTCAGCCCTTGCTGCTTCTGCTTGTGGACGCCGATATGCGCGGCGCGATCCTGTTTCGGTCGCGGCGCCATCGCTTCTTGCGGAACGCGGAGCAATTTGTGCCCGAGTTTTTCCTCGACGGCGATGAGGAATTTGTCGAAGCCCCAGGCGTCGAGCACATATTTGAGGCGCGCCTTGGCGCGACTGGTTCGATCGCCGGCGTCGATGAAGACGCGCAGGATTTTGTCGGCGATCTCGATCGCTTCTTCCGGCGCGACGAAGACGCCGGTATCGCGGGCGAAATCCTTATGGCCGGTGATGCCGCCCAGCATGAGCCGGAAATAGACCCCCGGCGCGACGCCGGCGCCCTCGCCGATTTCAACCGCCTGAAAGCCGATGTCATTGGTGTCTTCCAGCGCGCCGATCATTCCGCCGCCGTCGAACGCAATATTGAATTTGCGCGGCAGGCCATAGAGCGAGCGATCGTTCAAGATGTGATGATGCAGCGCGCGCGCATAGGGACGGGTGTCGAGCAGCTCCTGTGGATCGACGCCGGCCGTCGGCGTGCCGGTGACGTTGCGGATGTTGTCGGCGCCGGCGCCCTTGCTCCAAAGTCCGAGCGCCTCGACGCCTTCGATCATCGCGACGGCGTTCCTGGGCTCGATCTCGCGTATTTGGATGTTGGCGCGCGTCGTCACATGCAGATAGCCGCCGCCGAGATTTTCGGCGAGATCGGCGAGCCCCGCGAATTGCCAATGCGTCAAAACGCCGTTTGGAATGCGCAGCCGGCACATATAGGCGGTCTGCGCCGGGGCGACGTAAAAGAGCCCGTAATAGCGCCAGCGGAAATTGTCGGGGGGCTTCGGCGCCTCATTGTCGCGCGCCTGTTTGACGAGGCGGGGATAAGCGTCGAAAGGATGCTCCTCGCGCTTCCATTTCTCCTGATCCGTCAGCTTGCGGCCTTCCGCCGCGACGCGATCCTGCGCGGCGAAATGCGCGCGATCGGGTCCCATGGGCGCGGGCGTCGCCGCCGCGGCCGGCGATTTGCCACCCCCGGCGCGAGAGGCGCCAAGGCCGGCGGCGAAGCCTTCGAGATAGCGTTTCTGATCGGGCGTGAAGTCGGCGGACATGTCACGCGGCCTTTTGGATCGGCGCGTCCGCGCTGAACATCAGCGCGTCGCGCCGGTTTGAAATATCGGCGCCGGCGCGCATGAGCGCGAGATAGTCGAGCGCGAAGGACGTGTCTCCGACGAGTTCGGCGCCGACCAGCCGGTCCGCTTCGATAACAAGCTTGCGGTAGATTCCGGCGCGGGGATCGGAATAGCTGATGATTTCGGCGCTGGGGCCGCCGAGAAAATCGCCGGCGGAAAAGACGCCGACGCCAGAGACCTTGAGATTGGTGGCGACGAGGCTTCCCGCGTAGCGCCCGTCGCGCCCGGCGAGAACGGCGGCGAGCGCGCGCGCCTGCTCATAGGCCGGCTCGACAAGTCCGTAGCACACGCCGCGATGCTGCGCGCATTCGCCGAGCGCATAGACGCCAGCAATATTGGTCGCAAGATCGTCGTCGACGATAATGCCGCGCTCGGTCGAAACGCCCGCCGCGCGCGCGAGGTCTATATTCGGCCGCACGCCCACGGCGAAAATCACGGCGTCGGCGTCAAGGCGCCGGCCATCCGCCAGCAACAGGCTCTGGACGCGCTTTTCGCCGAGGATTTCGCCCGTATTGGCGTTCAAGAGGACGCGAATGTTCTTCGCTTCGACAAGCTCTTTCAACAGGGCGGCGCCGGGCGCGTCGAGCTGGCGCTCCATCAGCCGGTCCATCACATGGATGAGCGTCACGTCCGCGCCGCCGCGCGCCAGCCCATAGGCGGCTTCAAGGCCGAGCAAGCCGCCGCCGATGACGGCGACTTTCTTTTTCGTGCGCGCGAGTTCGGACAGCGCGTCGACATCGGCGCAGTCGCGAAAGACATGAACGCCGTCGAGGTTCGCGCCAGCGAGCGGCAGGCGCGTCGCATGCGAACCCGTGGCGAAGACGAGTTTGGAAAAGGCGATGCGCTTGCCGTCGGCGAGCCGCACTTCGCGGGCCGTCATGTCGACCGCCATCGCCTTGCATCCGTAGCGCAGCGTCACGCCGCGGTCGCGCCACCAATGCGCGGGATGAAGCTCGATGTCGCGCGCATTCGCCGCGCCAGCGAGAACGGAAGAGAGCAGCACGCGATTATAGGCGAGGCGCGGCTCTTCGCCGACCACGGCTATCGCGTAGCGCCCCAGCGCGACGCGCGACAATTCCTCCGCCAGCTTGGCTGCCGCCATGCCGTTGCCGATGATGACGAGCGGTTCGCTCATTTTCGCCGCTCCCTATGCCGCTTCGACGTAGCTGTGACGCTCATAGAGGAATTGCAGCACGCGCCGGCGGCATTCGAGATAGACGGGATCGACCGCGAGTTCGACGCGCTCGCGCGGGCGGGCGAGCGGAACGGGCAATATTTCGCCGATCGTCGCGCGCGGGCCGTTGGTCATCATCACGATGCGGTCGGAGAGCAGCACCGCCTCGTCGACGTCATGAGTGATCATCATCACGGTCGCGCCGAGCTTCGCCTGCAGCGCCATCACCTGGTCCTGCAAATGCGCGCGCGTCAGCGCATCGAGCGCGCCGAAAGGCTCGTCGAGCAGCAGCACTTTCGGCTCCATCGCGAGGGCGCGGGCGATGCCGACGCGCTGCTTCATGCCGCCCGATATTTCGCCAGGCCTTTTGTCTTTGGCGTGCGCCATCTGCACGAGATCGAGCATGCGCATCGTGCGTTGGTGGCGCTCGGCGCGCGTCGCGACCTTGCGGAACACTTTGTCGACGGCGAGGCGCACATTGTCGTAAGTGGAAAGCCAGGGAAGCAGCGAATGATTCTGGAAGACCATGGCGCGGTCGGGCCCGGGCGCGTTGACTTCCTGCTCCTCCAGAATGACGCCGCCGCTCGTCGCCGAAAGCAGCCCGGCGACGATGTTGAGCAACGTGGATTTGCCGCAGCCGGAATGGCCGATGATCGAAACGAATTGCCCCTTTTCGACCTTGAGGCTCACATTCTCCAGCACTTTTGTCGTCGCGGCGCCGCGCGTGAAGCTCTTGTCGACGTTTTCGATCTTGAGGAAACCGGACATGGCGTTACTCCAGCTTAATGTCGAAAAACTGCTAGCTCGCTTGCGCGCCGCGCGTGACCAGCCCGCCAACAAAGCCGACGACGCGGTCAAGGATGAAGCCGGTGAGGCCGATGTAGAGAAGCGCGACGAAAATGTCGGGCAGGCGCGACGAATTCCAAGCATCCCAGATGAAGAAGCCGATCCCGACGCCGCCGGTCAGCATCTCCGCCGCGACGATGGCGAGCCAGGAGAGGCCGACGCCGATGCGTAGGCCCGTGAAGATGTAAGGCGCGGCGCTGGGCGCGACGATGCGGAAGAAGAATTCGAGCGCGTTGAGCCGCAAGATGGCGGCGACGTTGCGATAGTCCTGCGGAATATTGCGCACGCCGACGGCGGTGTTGATGATGACCGGCCAGATGGCGGTGATGAAGATCACGAAGATCGCCGAGGGGCGGCTGTCGCGAAAGGCGGCGAGCGAGATCGGCAGCCAGGCGAGCGGCGGCACGGTCCGCAGCACCTGGAAGATCGGATCGAGGCCGCGCGTCGCCCATTGCGACTGGCCGATGAAAGCGCCGAGGATGACGCCGGCGACGCCCGCGAGGCCAAAGCCCACGGCGACGCGCTGAAGCGAGGTCAGCACGCGCCAGCCGAGGCCAATATCCTGCGGACCGTTAATGAAGAAGGGATGCAGGATAAGATCGTTGGCCTCGCTCCAGATGCGCGCGGGCGACGGCAGGGCCGAATCCGGACTGGCGCACAGAAGCTGCCAGACGAGGAGAATGAGGCCGCTCATGACGAGCGGCGGCAGAACCGTCGCAAAGAAAGCCGAAATTTGCGCTTTATATTTAATGAGCAGCGGCGTGCGACGACGCAAGTAGAGATCGTCGATCTCGTCGCGCGGCGCAAGCTCGCGCGCGGCAATGTCGTTTTTCGTCAGGGGCATGGTCATATCGGCCTCGCGTATCGAATTTCTAAACTTCGGCCCGCTTGATCGCGAGGCTCTTGAGATAGGCAAGCGGATCGTCTGGATCGAAGACCTTGCCGTCGAAGAAGGTCTCCTTGCCGCGCGATGTCGAAGCGGGAATGTCCTTGGCGGAGACGCCGATCGCTTTCGCCGCCTCGCGCCACAAATCTTCGCGATTGACTTTGTCGACGAGCGCCTTGACGTCGGTCTTGGGGTCGAGCTTGCCCCAGCGCATGTCTTCGACGACGAACCAGGCGTCATGGCTCTTGAACGGATAAGACGCCTGATCGCGCCAGAACTTCATGAATTGCTTCGAGCCTTTCACGGCGCGGCCATTGCCGTAATTAATGTCGCCCTTCAGGCGCCCGAGAATGTCGGCGACCGGCACGTTGAACCATTGGCGCCGACCGACGATCCCTGCGAGTTCGGCTTTGTTTTCGTCCTTGTCGCACCATTGCTGCGCTTCGAGCACGGCGGCGAGCAGCGCCGCTGCGGCCTTGGGATTTTTGTCGACCCATTCGGCGCGCATGCCGAGCGCTTTTTCCGGATGTTTCGCCCAAAGCTCGCCGGTGACGCAGGCGGTATAGCCGATCCCCTGATTGACGAGCTGCTCGTTCCAGGGTTCGCCGACGCAAAAGGCGTCCATATTGCCGACCTTCATATTCGCCACCATCTGCGGCGGCGGCACGACGATGGTCGAGACATCCTTGTCGGGATCGATTCCGGCGGCGGCGAGCCAATAGCGCAGCCAAAGATCATGGGTGCCGCCGGGGAAGGTCATGGCGACCTTCACTTCCTTGCCCTCGGCGCGCTTCTTGGCGAAAGCGGCTTTCAGCGCGTCAGCCTTCGACGTGATCTTGAGGTCCTTATATTCATTGGAGACGGAAATGCCCTGGCAGTCGAGATTGAGGCGGGCGAGGACATACATCGGCGTCGGCGCATTGTTCTGCGTCACTTTGCCGGTGGAGATGAGATAGGTCATGGGCGTGAGAATATGCGCGCCGTCGATGCCGTTGCTGGCGCCGCCGAGCACGAGATTGTCGCGCGTCGCGCCCCAAGAGGCCTGTTTCAAGACGTCGACCTCGGGCAATCCGTGCTTGGCGAAGAGGCCTTTCTCCTTAGCGATGATGAGCGGCGCCGCGTCGGTGAGCGCGATATAGCCGAGAGTCGCTTTAACGGTTTCCGGGCCGGCCGCCTGCGCAAAGGCGCCGCAAGGCAGAAGCGCTTTCGCCGCCGCGAATGTCGCCGCCGCGCCTTTCAGCGCGTCGCGTCGGCTGAGGCCCAAGGGCTTATCCGCCATATCGACTCTTTCATTGCTCATTCCTGGTCCTCGTTCTCTCGTCGCTTGGCGAATAAAAAAACGCCGCTGCCGAAAGCGTTGCGCGTTGCGCGCATCTTTCGGAACAGCGGCGTTGCTGTTGCGTCCCGTCGGTGGGTCGCAGGCCGGATGAGGGGTCGGGATCCGGCTATTCCCCGTAAAACTTGCAAGTCGGGCGCCAGAGCGGAGGCATTGATTTTATTCAGAATAATGTTTTTTGCGCTGTCTCCGTCGATCAAAGCGGCGGCATTCTGCCAGTTTAATATGCGCTCTTGTCCGAACTTCTATGTTTTACAGCCAATTGCGAAGCCCGCGAGATAGGCGCGCAAATCGTCGACCGGCCGCGCGCCGTCGAAAGCGCCGCCGGGATCCCGGTCCGAGGACGCTTTGGCGGCTGGCGCGCCGAGGGCCGCGTCGAAGAGATCGGCGTCAAAGACGCGCGTCGCTTCTTCGACGCCCACGGTCGAGAAGTCCGCCTGCGCCCAGCGCAACATCTGCGCGTAAAGCCAGACCGCCTGCGCCGCTTCCGGCCGCAGCGCGCCGGCCTTGCCAATGACGAGATAATTCGCGTTCTCGCGCATCGTCCCATCGGCGTCGATCTTGAGCTTGCCGACGAGCGTGCGGCGGATGATGCCCGCGTCGACGCCGACGCGATCCGGACGCGCCAGCATCGCGGCGATTTCATCCTGATCTTTTGTCGTTTCGATGTGGCTGGCGGCTTTTGCGATGGCGCGCGCCAGCGCATGCGCCACATCGGGCGCGGCTTCGGCGTCGCGCCGACGCATCGCCAGCACTTTTTCCGGCGCGCGGGCGAAAATCTCGCAGCCGAAATGAAGGATGCGGCCGACGCCCGCGTCGACGGCGACCGAACTCCATGGCGCGCCTACGCAGAACCCGTCGACCTGTCCCTGCGCCATGGACTCGACCATGAAGGGCGGCGGCAAGGTCACGAGCCGCAGATCGCGGTCGGGATCGATTCCGCCTGCGGCCATCCAGTAGCGCAACTGATAATTATGCGTCGAGAAAGGAAAGGTCATGGCGAAGGTCAAAGGCTCGCGCCCCTCCGCCTCGCGCGCGCGTATGGCCGCGGCAAGCGCCCGCGCGCTCGACGCCGGGTCGGCTGGATCGCCCTTCTCCTTGAAGAGCTCCTCATAAAGCGCGCGCGATAGCGTGATGGCGTTGCCGTTCATCGCCAGATTGACCGGCGCGACGAGCGGCGCTTTCACCTGGCCGAGGCCCAGGCTCGATCCGATCGCCATGGGCGCGAGCATATGCGCCGCGTCGAACAATCCTATTGCAAGCTTGTCGCGAATATTCGACCAGGAGACTTCGCGTACGAGTTCAATGTCGAGCCCTTCGTCCGCCGCGAAGCGTCCGTCGGCGGCGACGATGAGCGCGGCGGCGTCGACGAGCGGAATGAAGCCGATCCGCAGATGTTTTTTCGCGCCACTCATTTGAACAGCTCCGCCGCGGTGATAATGGCCTGCGCGATCTCGGCGATCTTCTTATTCTCGCGCATCGCGGCGCTGCGCATCAGTCTATAGGCCTCCTCTTCAGAGAGGCCCTTGGCTTTCATGAGCAGTCCCTTGGCGCGATCGAGCTTCTTGCGCTCCTCGAGATCGGATTTCGCCCGTTCGAGTTCGTTTTGAAGATGGGAGAAGGCGTTGAACCGCGAGACGCATAGATCGAGGATCGATTTGATCCGCTCCTTCTTCAGGCCGTCGACGATATAGGCGGAGACCCCGGCGTCGACCGAGGCGCGGATCGAATCCGTATCGCTCTGGTCGACGAACATGGCGACGGGCCGCCGCACCGCGCGGCTGACCTGGAACATTTGTTCAAGCGCGTCGCGCGACGGATTTTCGAGATCGATCAGAATGACGTCGGGATCGATCGCATAAATGCGCTGCAGGAGATTTTGCATCACCGACAGACGCTCGACGGCGGTAAAGCCGGCTTCGCGCAAACCCTCTTCGAGGATCGCGGAGCGGATGGGGCTTTCATCGACGATGACGATCTTCAAGCTTAGGCGCCCCGCGAATTCCCGCAGTGTCAGGAGACTGAATATGCGTTCGTTTTACTGACGGCGCAGCGAAGCGGCAAGAAGCCGCTTTCGGCGTCAGGAGCAGATCGCATCCAATAAGGCGTCGACGAATTTGACCACGGCGGCGGCGCCAAGGATGATGGCGGCGATCACGAGCGCGGCTTGCGCCAAACTGGCGGCGAAGCGGCAGACCGTCGCCAAATGCGCGTCGAGCGGCGCCAAGTCCGCTTCATTCCACCGCGCGATTACCCGCGCCGGCGCGCCATAGCGGCGCCCCACGTTCTCGAGCGACATCGCGAATGTCCTCAGTTCTGCCTGCGGCGTGGAAACGGGCGTCCATTCCGGGCGGAATGGACGCGGCCCCTTAGATTTTGAACTTCAGCGACATGCCCGCCTGCCAGTTTTTCATGATCTGCGGACCGTTGAGGTTCTGATAGATTGGCAGGCCCGCCTCGACGCCGAGCGTCGCATTGTCATAGCCGATGAATTTGCCGCTGATCGTCCCCCCGCCGAAAACTTCGACGCGCTGGCCGCCGTAGAAATTCGGATTGGCCGGCACGGCGGGCCCGCGAATTTCAGGGTCGAAGCCGCGAATGGGGCCCTGGGTCGACGCGCTCGCGCGGAAGGTCGTCGTCAGTCCCGGCGTCCAGGTGTAGCCAGCCCAGCCGTTGAATTCATGCAGGTCGCCCCAACGATATCCCTGCGTCGGATTGGGGCCGAGCGGGAAGCGCAGGCGATATTCCATCAGATAGTCCCAGGAGTATTCCTGTTGATTGGCGGCGAGCGGCAAGCGTGCGCGATAGGCGAGGCCCCAGGACCAGGGCCCGAGATAGCCCGCATAGACGATCCCCGGAAGGATATCGAATGTGCCGGTTCCCGGCTGCATTCCATAGAAGCCGCGAATGTTGCGGCGCGTGCCGTCCGGCAAGAGGAAATCCTTGAAGGTGGCGGTGTTGCTGCCGGTGGGAAAGGAGAAGCCGAGCGAGACCTGGATGCGGTTAACGTCGTCCTGGTAGATGCGATAGACGCCCGAGAGGGTGAAGTCCGCAAGACTCGTCGTTCCCGGCAGGCTGCGCCCAAGCGGCAGGATTCCCGACGTCCCCTTGAAGGTCAGCGCATTGAGATTTTTCTCGATCATCCCCGCCGTCAGCACGACGCACAAATCCTTGGTGACGCCGTAGTTGAAGCCGACGATCTGCGTCGCGACCGCGATGTTTTGCGGAATGATGCGCACCGTCTGCCTCGGATTGAGAAAGAACGGGACAGTCGAGACGATATATTCGTTCGAGACCGTGCGCGTGCCCATCTTTATTCCCGAGAGATTGGAAAAGACGGGAGTCACGGAGAAGACGAGCTTGCCGGCGGCCGGCATGTCGGCGCCAAAAATTCCCAACGGCGCCGGCGGCGGCGGAGGCGGCGCGGCCGGCGTGGAAGCGGCTGGCGGCGTGGCTTGTTGCGGCGCGGATACCGCGCTGACGGGCGCGCTTTTGCGCGGCGCGGCCTGCGCGGCCGTCCCAATGATGAATGCGGCGCCGGCTATGGCCGCGACAAGCGCGCGGCCGGTCGTTCCCGGGGAATCCGCCCGCTGCTGAAACTGTGCTTTCTTCATCGCGAACCTCGTTTCGTCTCGCTCTGCGCGACGTCGGAAACAAAAAAAAAGCCGCTGCCTGAAACGTCCGGGAGCAGACGTTCAGGACAGCGGCGATGCTGGGGGTCCCTCTATGGACCGTAGAGCGTCGCGGACGACGCCCTTCTTTTAAGCAATGCAATGAGCGCGCCATCCGCTGCGGAGCGGTTGAGGCGGCGACGGCGTATCGCGCCAGTCCCAGGGATTCTCTGGGACTCCAAGTCGAGGTCGTTGATGCGCGGCGCCGCCGGCGACGGTCGCCGCGCGACATCCGAGTGACAGGAATATGGCGCCGCCCGCCGAAATAATTGGCGCCTTGCCCGACAAACGACGCCGCGACAGCGATGGGGGCTTTTTCAACGACGCCGCATCCGGATCGCCTCCTTCTCCGTATTGGCTCCGGGCCGCGCCCGATGCGGCCGGATTAGCGGAGGAAAAATCATGAAGACGATTGCTATTGCCGGAGTCGCGGCGGCTTTGACGCTGGCGGCCGCGCCTTTCGCGCGCGCTGCGGAAGCGCCCACCGATCCCCAGATCGCCCATATCGCCTACACCGCCGGAACGGTGGACATCGGCTATGCCGAAATTGCGTTGCAGCGCTCGAAGAATAAGGCGGTGCGCGAATTCGCCGCCGAGATGGTGAAGGATCACAAGGCGGTCAACGACAAGGCGCTCGCCCTCGTGAAGAAGCTCGGCGTGACGCCGGAAGACAATGAAACAAGCCAGACGCTCGCGAAACAGGCGGCCGAAAAGCGCGCCGAACTGACGCAACTCTCTGGGCCGGCCTTCGATCGCGCCTATGCGGAGAATGAAGTCGCCTATCATTCCTTCGTCAACAACGCCGTGGACAAGCAGCTCATACCTTCGGCGAATAATCAGGAGCTGAAAGGGCTGCTGAAAGTCGGCCTGAAAATTTTCCAGGGCCATCAGCAGCACGCCGAGAATATGGTTCAAAAGCTCGGCAAGATGACGCGCGCCTGGAAATCGACGGCGAGCCAGGAGTGACGCGCGTGAGAAGCTTCGCGCCGCGCGCGGGATTCTCGACTTTCTTCGCACTGGCGGGCGCGCTTTCCGCGCCCGCCGGCGAAGGCGCGAGGATCACGATCAACGATCTCGATTTTACGCCCGCGACCATCACCGTCCATGTCGGCGACAGGGTCGAATGGCTCAACAAGGACATTGTCGAGCACACGGCCACTGCGCGCGACGGCGCTTTCGACATTGCGACTCCGAAAGGACGACCGGCGTCGGCGCGCATGAAGGCCGTCGGCAGAGTGGAATATTATTGCCGATTGCATCCCAATATGGTCGGCGTGATCAATGTCGTGAAATAACGTATTCCGTCCTCGCGCGACGCTCGCAAACGCCGTCTGCGAGCGTCGCGCTTTTTTCCGACCCTACATCTCTCACATCGCCATCGAAACGATGCAGCGGCAGCCGGCGCGCGTCGTCGCCGGCGGGTGCCGGCTGCCTTTCGGCGAGACGTGGAAATCGCCCGGCCCCAATTCTTCTGGGCCGATCGTCAGGTCGCCGGATATCATATAAATTTCTTCGTCCTGCTCATGCGTATGCGCCGGATAGACCGCGCCTGGCTCGATGTCGAGCACGACCGTCTGGCGGCCCAGCTCGACGTTCCGATGCAAAAGCTTGACGCGCATGCCCGGCGCGACCTTGATCCAGTCGCCCGAGTCGGCGCGCAGCGTGCGGCTCAACGTCTCGAGACGCAGACGCGAGTCGAGACGCGCTTCGATTTTTTCGAAGAGGCCGTCGGGCGGCGCGGCGTTCGGCGCAAGCGCGGCGAGGGGCGCGAGGGCCTCCTCCCAGTCGTGCGCTTTCGCCGCGAGCTGAGGATCGCGCTTCAGCCGCTCTTTAAGAGCCGCGTGTTCCTCCGCGGCGAGCGCGCCGGCGGCCCAGAGAGCGGCGTCGATCTCGTCTTCGTCGCTCATGAGATGCACTTTCTCAATTCGGCGAGTCCGCGAAACAGCGCCGATTTCATTGTGCCGAGAGGCCGCTCGAAACGCCGCGCCAGCTCCTCATGCGAATAGCCATGCACATAGGCGAGCAAAACCCACTGCCGCCGTTCCGCTTCGAGCTTGTCGAGACATTCGAGGAGGCGCCCCTTGCCGATCGGATCCAGTTCGGGAAGGTCGGCGGCGATCTCCGGCGCCGCGCCGTCCTCGTCGAGCGAGCGATGCGCATTGTCGCGGCGGCGCAATTCGTTGAGCGCCACGCGGCGGGTCACCACGCTCATCCAGGCGAGCGCCGCGCCCTTCGCCTCGTCATAGGCGTTGGCGCGCTCCCAAATGCGCACGAATGATTCTTGCAGCGCCTCTTCGGCGCGCGCGCTGTCTTTCAGCAGAGCGACGCAAATCGCATAGAGGCGCGACGCAGTCGCGTCATAAAGATCGCGAAAGGCGCCGCGATCTCCCGCCGCAACGCGCTGCAACAGCGCTTCGTTGGAAAGAAGTCTCGCGCTCACCTTTGCGTCACGCCCGGAAAATGCTGCGGGGAAAAGAACATATTCAAAGCGCGGCCCGCCGTCGAGGCGGGGCGCGCGGTAAAAGGCGTGAACCGGGGCGCTCATTCCAGGAACTGCGAAAAATAGGGCGTCGTGAAGCGCGGGCGGGCGAGCCGGCGCGGAATGACGATGTCGCCCTTCTTGAGCCACTGCGTCTGAATCGGTGATGCGCGCGCGCCGAGGCGATGGATCGCGAGCTCATTATATCGTCGCGAAAACTCCTGCCAGCGCGCATCATTCGGATCGCTTGCGAAAGGATCGAAAGAAAAGGACACGCCTGGTCCGTCCGAATAGAGGCCGAAAGGCTTTCGGTCGCGCGGCGGCCGATGCACGAAATATGTCGCCCAGCCATTGGGCGCAAAGCCGGTCGCGGACGCGAATTCGCGCGTGAAGGCGTAGCTCTCGGCGACGACGCGTTCGATCTTCGTCAGATCGTGCTCGTAATATTGGAAATCGAGCCGCTTCTCATTTTCGCTAGGACGCCAATACTCGTTCACGAAATCGGCGCGCGAATAGACGATCCCCTTAGGCTGCGGCACGTCGACGCCGTCGAAGCCGCGCTGTATGGCGAGGCGCTTGGCGATGCGAAAGGCCTCGCATTCGGGCTGCGAAAGCGTCGGCGTTTGCGCGCCGGGTCCGGCTTCGAAACGCTGGTCGTAGACGCTGACGAGCTTGTCCAGAAAGACGATGGCGAGAAGCGCGTCGCATTGCCCGCGTTTTTCCAGAAGGCCTTCGGCAAGCCGCTCGGGCGTCTCATAGAGGCCCAAGGAAATATCGCTGCGGCAGAGACCGGCGGGACGCGTCTCGACGAGACATTCGACGACGACGCCTAAGAGGCCGAAGCTGCATTTGAATTCATGGAAGGCGGCGCCGTCGGCGTGATCGGAGATGATGCGCAAATCGCCTTGATCGTCCACATAAGTGATCTCGACCACATGAGCCGAGAAAAAGCCTGGGGCATTGAGCGAAGATTCCTTTGTGTCGCCGACGGAGACGGAGCCGACCGACGCTTCGCCGATCTCGGCCTGAAAGGGAATCTCGAGCCCGCGCCCCTGCAGCCACATATTGAGTTTCTTGAGGCGGCACCCCGCTTGGACGCGCACGACGCTTCTTCCGCGCGCATCGGTCTCCGTTCCGAGAATCTCGTCGAGCTTCTTGAGGCAGACGAGCGTTCCGCCGTCATTCACGAATGTCGGAGTGACGGAAAGCAGGGAGCCGACCGGATTGACCGGCGTCGGGAAACGCGCCGCGTCGCGCACGACCGCCTGAACATCGCCATAGCTCAAGGGCTCCACATAGACGGCGGGCCGGGTCGCGCGATGCCCGCCCCAATTCGAATAGCTCTTGCCTTCCGCGACGACGAGGCCGTGAACGAAGGGCGCGTCGCCATTCTCGTTTTGAAAGCGATGGTCATGTTTCATGTCATTGGCCTTTGACGAATGGAATGGGGGACGCGGGATGGATCGCCGTTACGCCGAGAGGGCGTCGACGATCGCGGCGGTGTCGTAGAATTCCCGGAAGCGCGCGAGCTTGCCGTTCTTTACGGTGAAGACATGCGCCCATTCGCAGTCGAAGACGCCGCCTTGGCGTTTCACGCGCGCGCGGGTGCGCCCGATCACGATCACCGTATCGCCGGCGTCGAAGAAATCGCGCGGCTCGAAAATCTCGAAATCCAGATCGTCAGCCAGAGATTTGAAGAATGAAGCGACGCCGGCGACTCCGCTGCGGCGCCCGCCCCAGGGAATGATTTTGGCGTCGCCGTTCGACGCCCATTCGATCGACGGATCGAGACTGTCGAGGATGGTTTTCATCTCTCCGCGTTTGAATGCGTCGTAGAGCGAATTGATGAAGTTCGAATTATCGGTCATGGCGTTTTCCTCCGAAGGATCGGTCGCGCGCGAGAGGCGCTTGCCTGTTACACGCGGCGGGAAGAGCCGGATGCGGCGCCGATGATTTTTTCGCGCGTTTGAGGCGCGCCGCGGCGCGCCTGTACCCACGACTGTGCCCCCTGATCCATATGAGCGGTTTTTGAAACGACCTAACGTTTGTCCCGCGTCGCGATGGAAGGCGGGAGAAAGCCTCCAATCGTCGCAATTTTGTTTGACCCTTTGGAGGATGGGAACATGCAAGTCGCTTACAATGGAATTACGCCCTCGGCCGCGCCGGTGGGCATCGTCGTTGATCCGCAATTTGGGCCGCAGGGCTTTTTTGGCGGCGCGCTTGGCAGCGCGCTTGGCGGCCTTGGCGGCGGCGCGCTCGGTCGCGCCCTCGGCAATCAGAATCTTGGCCGCCAGATCGGAAGCGTCGCCGGCGGCGTTCTTGGCGGCTTGCTGCCGTTTGAGGCTGGTCCGCAGCAGCCTGTCTATTACGCGCCTTATGCGCCGCAGTCGGCGCCGCAGGGCTTTGCCCCGCAGGGCGTTGTCGTCGATCAGCAGTTGGCGCCGCAGAGCCTGTTCGGCAATGCGCCCTGGGCGCGCCAGCCCATCGGCATCGTCGATAATTGGGGTCCTCAGACAAGGCAGAATATTTTGCCCTTCGAGGCGGCTCCGGTGTTCGCGCCGCAGGGCTTTGTCGGCGACGCGCTCGGCGCGATCGGCGGCCCTGTCGGCGGCTGGATCGGCGGACGCTTCGGCAACGCCGGCGCCGGTCAGACGATCGGCAGCACGCTCGGCGGCCTCGCTCAACGCTTCCTGCCGTTTGAAGCCGGCCCGCAGCAGCCCGTCTACTACGCGCCGCAGACGGCCGCGCCTGCCTTCGCCCCGCAGGGCTTTGTCGGCGACGCGCTCGGCGCGATCGGCGGCCCCGTCGGCGGCTGGATCGGCGGACGCTTCGGCAACGCCGGCGCCGGTCAGACGATCGGCAGCACGCTCGGCGGTCTTGCGCAGCGCTTCCTGCCGTTCGAAGCCGGCCCGCAGCAGCCTGTCTACTATGCCCCCCAGGCGGCCGCGCCTGTCTTCGCCCCGCAGGGCTTTGTCGGCGACGCGCTTGGCGCGATCGGCGGCCCCGTCGGCGGCTGGATCGGCGGACGCTTCGGCAACGCCGGCGCCGGCCAGACGATCGGCAGCACGCTCGGCGGTCTTGCGCAGCGCTTCCTGCCCTTCGAAGCCGGCCCGCAGCAGCCCGTCTACTATGCGCCGCAGTCGGCCGCGCCTGTCTTCGCCCCGCAGGGCTTTGTCGGCGACGCGCTCGGCGCGATCGGCGGCCCTGTCGGCGGCTGGATCGGCGGACGCTTCGGCAACGCCGGCGCGGGCCAGACGATCGGCAGCACGCTCGGCGGTCTTGCGCAGCGCTTCCTGCCCTTCGAAGCCGGCCCGCAGCAGCCCGTCTACTATGCGCCGCAGTCGGCGGACCAGGCCTTTGCGCCGCAGGGCTTTATCGGCGACGCGCTTGGCGCGATCGGCGGCCCCGTCGGCGGCTGGATCGGCGGACGCTTCGGCAACGCCGGCGCCGGCCAGGCGATCGGCAGCACGGTGGGCGGGCTCGCCCGGCGCTTCCTGCCTTTCGAGGCCGGCCCGCAGCAGCCTGTCTATTACGCGCCGCAGGGGGCCGTGCCCTACTACGGCTGACGCTTCGGCCGTCGCAATCGACGCGGCGGCTATAGCGTGGTTTGCTTCCGCTCCCAGACCGAAATCCTTCGGCCTGGGAGCCATTTGAGACATCAGGATCGCGACGACATGAGCAATCTTCCGAGCCCCAGCGGCGGCGTCGATCAATTTCTGGTGGCGCCGCGGAGCGCCGAAACGATTGGAGACCTGGCCGCCTTCGAACAGGCGCTGCAGTCCCTTCCGGGCGCGTCGGTTCTTCAGCGCGCCGGAAAGCCGGACCGTCCGAGACTCGTCGTCGGACTGTCGGCGGCGCACGCCGACCAGTTGCGCAATCAGTTCGGCGCGACCCTGATCATCGAACCAAACGCTCCCATCCAACCTTTGTAAGCCGGCGTCGGCCCCCTCCGACGAGGAAATGCGGGCTGGCCGAACATTTTTTTAGGAGAGTTGAAATGGCTGGTCCCGAAAATAACAATCCGGCGCCCAATGGTCATCATCCCGAGACCGCCGCGCCCTCGCCCAATGGCGCCGACCCGCGCGTCGAGCCGATGGCGGCCGCGCCGACCGAACGCTATATGATCGCGACGCGCCGCGTGCCCGGTTTCGCGCCCGCCTCCGCGAGCGATCTCGCCAATGCGCTTCCCGGCGTGAAGATCGTGCGGCGGCTGCAGCCGCGCGGCCTCAACGCCTTTTCGGTCGGCGCGCCTATGTCGCAGACGCCGGAAATTCTCGTCGCCGAGATGGACCGCCAGCGCGGGTTGGCCTTGCAGGCCTCGGCGCCGCCGAACGTCATCGTCGAGCGCGACGCCTTTCTGCGCTATTCCGACGATCTGAGGCCGTTCGATTTCAACGGCGTCATGCCGATCGCCGCCGGAGTGGGCGTCGACGTCCAGATTCGCGTTATCGGCGCCGGCGGCAAGCCGCTGCCGAAAGCGACCGTCTATGTTTATGGACCGGGTTTCCCTGGCCAGGGCCTCACCAATGAGCGGGGCGAAGTCGTCGTCACCGTTTTCGGCGGACCCATCCAGACCATTCGCGCGATCTATGTGAAGCCTGTCGCCGACCATTGGGATCGCATGCTTCAGGGGATCGCCCTGCAAGCCGGCGCCTGGAACACCGTGCAACTGCGGCCTTTGACCGAGAAGTTCGCGGGCTTCCCGCAGCAGGGCATGATCGGCTGGGGCCAGCGCCTGATGAAGCTCGATCGCCTCGATCCTTCCTTCAACGGCTCGGGCGTCAAGATCGGCATCATCGATTCGGGCTGCGACAGCGCCCATCCGCAATTGCGTCATGTGACGCGCGGCGCCGATCTCACCAATGGCGGCGACAAGGCGAGCTGGGCCAATGACATGATCGGCCATGGCACGCATTGCGCCGGTATCATCACCGCCGCCTCGGACACGGTCGCGGGCATTCGCGGCTTCGCGCCGCAAGCGGAAGTGCATTCGCTGAAAGTGTTCCCCGGCGGGCGCTTCAGCGATCTGATCGACGCGCTCGACGAATGCGTCGACCGGCAGCTTGACGTCGTCAATATGAGCCTTGGCAGCGGAGAGCCGTCGGAGCTTGTCGCGCAGAAGATCGCCGAAGCGCGTCAGAACGGCGTCGCCTGCATCGTCGCCGCCGGCAATTCCAGCGGCCCCGTGCAGTTCCCCGGCGTTCTGCCGACGGTGCTGACGGTCGCGGCGCTCGGCAAGCTGGAGGAGTTTCCCGAGGACAGCTATCACGCTCAGACGGTCGAGCCGCAGCTCGTCGCGGGCGCTTTGTTCTCGCCGAAATTCACCTGTTTCGGACCGCAGGTCGCCGTCGGCGCGCCGGGCGTCGCGATCGTCTCCACCGTGCCGGGCGGCGGCTATGCGGCCTGGGACGGCACCTCCATGGCGACGCCGCATGTGACCGGCATGGCCGCGTTGCTGCTTGCGCATCATCCGCTCCTGCAGGCAGCGCGGGCGGCGCGCAATGAACAGCGCGTGGCGCAGCTCTTCTCGCTGCTCGCCTCTTCCGGCGTCCGCTATCTCGGCGATCCGACCCGGGAAGGCGTCGGCGCGCCCGACTTCGAGCGCGTTCCCGGCCTTGCGGCGCCGCAGCCCATCGGCGCGGCGACGCCCGCGAGCGCCGGGCCTGCGCCCATGCCGGGTTGGGGCGGAAACGGATTTGCGCCGATGGGAGCGCCGATCGGATCGGTCATGGGACCGACGGCCTGGGCGGTCAATCCCGCCGCCCTGCAACGCTTCATGCAGTTGCGGGCCGCGGGGCTCATCTAAACGCTGGAGCGCGCCGGAAAAGAAGCGGAAGCCGATTTTCCGCGTCAGGCGCGCTCTAGTTTTTTAAATTGACGCATTTTCTACGCCGAACCGGCATCCAGTTCGGCGGAAAATGCTCCAGGCTTTTGGATTCGATCGCGTAAACCGCATTTGGGCGACTCCGTCCAAATGCAGCGCGATCTGGAGCGCCTTCATGAATCGCCGATTCATGAAGGCGCCCGCGTCTGCGTCGGCGAAAAATGCTCTAGCTGAATAAGGCGCTCTCTCTCATATCGGGAGAGAACGCAGGCGCATCGAATGCGCGGCTTCGCCACGCCCGCGAACCTGCAATTTCTGCAACATATTATGCACGTGGTTCTTGACCGTGCCGACCTCGATGCGAAGCTCGCGCGCGATCTCCTTATTCGAGAGACCGCGCTCGATCAGCTGGAGGATTTCACGCTCGCGCCCGGTCAGCGTCTCCTCCGACGGCGGCGCTTCGTCGCGCTCCCGATCGCTGGCGAGTCGGACTGCGCGCAAGGCTTTCGCCCGATCCCTCTTGCCGGTCGTCGCCAGCGTTTCGAGGGTTTCGACGATGTCGTCGAAAGAGCCTTCGCGCGGCACTAAGCCGACAATCGCCTGACAGGCGGCGGCAAGCGTCGAATGCGCCGTCGACGGCGCGCCAAAAGCGACGATGCGCAATTCCGGGCGTTGCGCTACAAGCGCCTGCGCGAGAACGAGCCCCTCCAATTCGCCCGCGTCGAGCAGAACGAACTCCGGCGCGGTGTCGACGAGCGCGGCCAAAGCGCCGTCGCGCTCGACGGCGCCAACGACGTCCATGCCGCCATGTTCACGCAGCCGTATGTCGAGCGCTTCGCGGAACATGCGCACGTCGCTGACGATCAATATCCGGGCGCGTTCCGGCGAATTCAGCGACGGCGCAAATATCGAGTCTTTGGACGAGAGGCGGATGCGCGCCGTGGAATCGTTTCGGGAAGCCAAAAACCGAGGCATGAAACACTCCTGGATCTGTCGCCGGATAATCAAATCTAGGATTGATGCGTTCGCCGCTTCTGCAACGCGCAATGTTCCCGAGCGGCGCCGTGGCGTCCCGCGCTCGGCTCGAAGTTCACAATCTTTGAATTATTATCCGCATGCACATTTAGGCAGTGTGACGCTTCGCACATTCGCTGTTTCGGTCTGAAGCGTCGGCTGTGCCGCTCACAACGGCATTGATGTTATGGAGCCTTGAATAGGCTGCATCGAGATCGCCGTCCTCCTGCAAACGCATGGCGCCCAAAGAAAATGCAGTGATTGCGGCTTAAGCAGAATTGTTCCTAAGAGAGAGAGCAGGATTGTTTTGAAACGATCCTGCTCCCGTGGCGTCATTTATCGGCGCTAAGCGCCAAAATCACTTCTTCGACGGATAAAGAATGACATGCTCCTGTTCGTCTCCGTCGTCGCGCGCGACGATGGCGATCGCCGGCTCGCTGTCGCTCAAGTTTATCGGCTGATGCGGCACGTCGGCGGGAATGAAGATAAAGTCGCCGGCGACGTTCACGATGCTATTTTCCAGCTTGTCGCCATAGCGCGTTTCGACGCGGCCCTGCATGAGATAGATCGCCGATTCATGCCCTTTATGCACATGCGCCTCGGCTTTGCCGCCCGGCGGAATCACGACCTTCAGCAGCGAAAGCCCTTTTGCGCCGGCGGTCTTCGTCGAAATTCCGGGAAAGGTCGGGAGCGCCTGCTTGGATTGCGAGGCTTCGCCGACGCGGACGGTGACGACGTCCTTGCCGTTCTTTTCGCCTATGATGGTCGTGTCGGACGCGGCCGGTCCCGCGAGGAATGCGAATATGAGGGTGAAGAGCAGTCTGTTGCGCATGGGACGAACCCCTTTCTGTAAAGATGCCGAACATATGGCTCGCATTGCCGCGCCGCCAAGCGTGGATATGCGCCATGAGTGATTTCTCGCTCATCATCCATGGCGGGGCGGGCGCGATCCAAGCGCCGCAGCGATATGAGGATTCGCTGCGCCGCGTCGTCGAGGAAGGCGCGCGCCTGCTCGACGCGGGCGCTTCGTCGCTCGACGCCGTAACGCGCTGCTTGACGCTGCTCGAAGATGATCCGCTCTATAACGCCGGGCGCGGTTCGGTGCTCGACGCCGAGGGACGCGTCGCTTGCGACGCCTCCATCATGGACGGCCGCAGGCTCAACGCCGGCGCCGTCGCCGGCGTTCGCGGCGTGAGGAATCCCATTCTCCTCGCGCGCGCCGTGATGGAGAAAAGCGGCCATGTGCTGCTCATCGGCGAAGGCGCGGAACGTTTCGCGCGAGAACAGAACATTGTCTTCGAGGACGAAAGTTATTTTCTCGCCGAGGAGCGCGCCGCCCAATTGATGGAAGCGCAAAAGCGGGAGCGAATCGCGCTCGATCGTTCGGAGTCCAAGCTCGGCACGGTGGGCGCCGTCGCGCGCGACCGATATGGCGATCTCGCGGCGGCGACGTCGACGGGCGGCGTCACCAATCAACGCCCGGGACGTGTCGGCGATTCGCCGGTCATCGGCGCGGGAACCTATGCGGATAATGCGAGCTGCGCCGTGTCCTGCACGGGCGTCGGCGAGGATTTCCTGCGCGTCTCGCTTGCGAGAACAGCCGCCTTCTTCGTCGAATATCGCAGCATGCGCGCCGAAGAGGCCGCAAAGGCGGCGATCGAACTTCTCGTCGATAAAGTGCAAGGGCAGGGCGGCCTCATCCTGATCGACCGCGACGGACGATGCGCGCATGCGCATTCGACGCCGGGCATGCTGACGGCGACGTTCGAGAAAGGCGTCTCGCGCGTCGAGACATAGGCGACGATGTCGTCTCGTTGCGAAAGCCCTTTTGTCTCCGGTTCCCCGCTGCTAGCATTCGATCGTTGCGCAATTGATATTTCGGGGATTGGCCATGGTTCAATATTCGGGGCTTCGCTTTTGGAAAGATGTGGCGGCGCGGGATCGGACGATCGACCGGCTGCTCGCGCTTCGCGCCGGACTGACGCAACAAATCATCGCCAGCAACAAGCAGACGAGCGTGCTTCTTGCCACATGGAACATCAGGGATTTTGGCGGCCACAGGCTCAATCCGGGACCGCGCCTCGACGAGTCTTTGCTCTATATCGCCGAGATCATTTCGGCTTTCGATCTCGTCGCGATCCAGGAGGTCAATGAGGACATGACCGAGTTTCAAAAGGTCATGCGTCTGCTGGGACCTCACTGGGACTATATCGTCACCGACCAGAGCGGAAATATGGAGCGCCTCGCCTTCGTGTTCGACAGGCGCAAAATTCTGTTTCGCCATGTCGCGGGCGAGATCGTCCTCCCCGAGAAGAAAGGCTCGCCGGTTCCGCAGTTCAACCGCACGCCCTTCCTCGTCGCCTTTCAGGCCGGCTGGTTCAAGTTCAATATTTGCACCGTGCACATTTATTACGGCTCGGCGACCGACACCGCCAAGCGCAAACGCGAAATCTCCGACATCGCCGAATTTTTCGCCGCGCGTCAGAAGAAGGACGGCGAGACTTACATATTGCTCGGCGACTTCAATATCCTCAATCCCGAAGATCCCACGATGGGCGCATTGCTCGGCGGCGGCTTCGAGGTTCCGGCGGCGCTGCGAAAGCCGACCGCGCTCGCGAGCGCCAATTTCTACGACCAGATCGCGTTGCGCACGCAGAACAAGCTCGTCGAGATCAAGAACGCCGGCAATTTCCCTTGGCAGAACTATGTGTTTCGCGACGATGCAGTCGATTACGCCGCCTATAAGCCCTTCATGCCGACGAAGACAAAGACGGAAAAGCCCATAAAGACGGATATAGGCGCCTATCGAAAGTGGCGCACCTGGCAGATGTCGGATCATCTGCCGCTCTGGACCGAGATCAAGGTCGACTTCACCGAAGCCTATCTTGAAAGTTTGAGAACCGGCGCCGAACCGCTCGCGGATTTCAGCCGGAAATCCGTTTCCGCGCCGTCGGCGGATTGACGCCTGTCGGCAAGGTTCCGCAGGATTTTCGCGTGAGCGTCGTCATCGGGGACGGCGACGCCTTGTGCTCGGCCGCGCAGCGCCTATAAGACTGAAGCTTGTCCGACAGCCTCATCACCGATTGGAGCGCGCCATGCCCCTCGGCGTCGATTTTCTTCTCGACGCCCTGGCGTCGGAAGGCCTCGATCATCTCTTCATGGTCCCCGGCGGCCTGGTCGATCCTTTTCTCCCCGCGCTTGGACGGCAAAAGGCGCTGACGCCGATCGTCGCGGCGCAGGAGGGCGGCGCGGCCTATATGGCCGACGGCTATGCGCGCGCCAGCGGAAATTTCGGCGCGGCGCTCTGCATCGGCGGCCCCGGCCTCGCCAATACGGTGACGGCGGTGGCGACGGCGCAGACCGACGGCTCGCCGGTTCTGCTGATGAGCGGCGAGGTCGCGACGCTCATCGAGGGCCTCGGCGTCTTTCAGGACGCGAGCTCCCAGACGCTCGACGACGTCGCGGTCTTGAAGCCGCTTACGCGCTATTCCTCCTCGGTCGACAATCCGAGAAATTTGCCGCATCTCTTTAAGCACGCGTTGTTGCAGCTTAGGACGCGCCCCGCTGGGCCGGCGCATCTCTCGCTTCCCGGCGACGTGCTCGCGGGGGAGCTTTCGGTCGAGCATGCGCCGATCGATCCCGCGCTCAGCCATCCTGGCGCGCTGTCATTCTCGGCCGCGACATCGTCGCTCGCGCATTTCCTCGGCGCGCCCGGCGCCGAGCCGCCTGTCAGGATCGCGATTCTCGCCGGCGCCGGCGTGGAGCACGCAAACTCAGCGCAGGCGCTGCGCCAATTCGCCGAGCTGTGGCGCATTCCCGTCGCGACGACCTTGCGCGGCAAGGGCGTCTTTCCCGAAGATCATCCGCTGTCGCTTGGCGTCTTCGGCTATGCGGGAACGCATCATTCGCGCATGGCGCTTATGGAGGCGCCGCTCGATCTTTTCGTCATACTCGGGTCGGGATTGAACGAACGCGACACCATGCATTGGGCGCTCAAGATCGACTCCAACGCGGTCGTTTGCGTCAACCTGTCGCCCTCCGCCATCGGCGCGAATGTGAATGGTGGCGGCGTGGTCGGCGATTGCGGCGCCTATCTCAACTTCCTCCTCGACCATAGCGACGAATTGCGGCCGTCCCTGCAGGCGGGCCAAGAGCGTCGCGCCGCCTGGCTTGCCAAAATTCGCGCCAAACCACGTCTGCAAGATCCGGAACATTGCGAAAGCGACGCCGTTCCGATTCATCCCGCGCGCGCCATCGCCGAATTGAGAAAGCTTTTTCCGCGCGACGGCGTTCTCGTCGTCGATTCCGGCGCGCATCGGGCCTTCGCCGGCCATTACTGGGAATCCTACGCGCCGCGAACCTATATTTCGGCCACCAATCTCGGGCCGATGGGCTGGGCCATCGCCGCCGCGGTCGGCGTTCAATGCGCGAGCCCTTCGCGCCGGGTCGCCGTCATCACCGGCGACGGATGCATGCGCATGGGCGGCATGGAGATCGCCACCGCCGCGCGCTATCAGTTGCCCGTCGTCTTCGTGGTGATCAATAACGCCGCGCTCGGCAATGTCTGGCTGCGCGCGCATATCAAAGGTCCGGTTCCCGACGAATTGACTCGCCTGCCGGATCACGATTGGGCGGGCTTCGCCCGGGCGCTCGGCTGTCGCGGCGAGACGGCGCGCGCGCCGGCCGACCTCGCCGACGCTTTCGAACGGGCGCTGAGCGGCGTCGGGCCGTGCGTTGTCGACGTCAAGGCCGACAAGGCTTTCGGCACGCCGGTCGAGGATTGGGTCGCCGCCGTCGCCGCCTATTCCTATCACGAGTGAGGGAGGCGCCGATGGCCGAACTGCCCTTCGATCCCACGAAACTCTCGCCTTCCGACCGCGCGCGCTATGAACGCATGGTCGAGCGGCGCAAGGCCGAGGGCGCGCCCTTCGGCGGCCCCTACGCCGCCCTGATGAATCATCCGCAGCTTTGCGAGAAGGTGGAGGATTTGGGTTTTTATCTCAAATTCCAGGGGCATCTTTCGCGCGAGGTTTATCAGTTGGTGGTTCTTACGGTCGCGCGAAAAACCGGGGCCGAATTCGAGTGGATCGACCATGTCCATCATGCGCGCGCGGCGGGCGTGCCCGACTCTGTGATCGACGCTCTCCAAAGCGCCGCCGATCTCACTGAGATAACCCTTGCGCCTTACGATCTCGCCGCGAAAATCCTCGCCTCGACATTGGCGTGGAAAAACGTGCCGCGAGAAATTCAGGATGAAGCCATCGCGCGCTTCGGCATGGAAGGCTTCGTCGAACTGGTCGTGCTCTCGGGCTTCTATCAGATGTTTTCGGCGATCAATCAGGGTTTCGACGTCGCCTTGCCCGTCGGCGCGCAGGCGCCCTTCGCTTCAAAGCAGTGAGGCCTGACGCTATTGCGCATCGGGAGAAGGCGATCGTTGCGCGCTGCGCACCCTATCCCCAAGCTTGGCGGTTAGGCGCTTGAGCGCGGGCGATTGATCGTCGCGGGCGAGAGCGACCTGAATGAGAGACCAGCCGGACTCATGATTGCGCGCCTTGATCAGCGCATCCGCCATTTCGCGTTCGGTGGCGGCCGTCATGCCGAGACCGCCTCCCAGTACCCGGGGAAGCTCGGAATAATTCCAGCGGTGCACGTCATTGAATCGTCCATCCAGCATCGGCCGCTCCGTTCCATATCCATCATTGTCGAGAACGATGACGATCGGATTCATGCCGAAGCGGGCGGCCGTCGCGAGCTCCATGCCGGTCATCTGGAACGCTCCATCGCCGACAAGCACCAGCGGCCGCAGCGTCGGCGCCGCGGTCTTGACGCCGAGCGCCGCCGGCACCGCGAAGCCGAGCGAGGCGTAATAGGCGGGCGCGAGAAAATGCGCGCCGTCGCTGATGAATAAGTCCGACGCGCCGAACAGCGCGTCGCCTGGATCCGCGATGACGATCATATCCTTCTCGATGAAGGCGTTGATCTGTCGAAAGAGCGCCTCGACGGTCAATTCGCGGTCGCTCGGCGCGAAGGGGCCCGGATGTTGCGGATGCTCATAGGGCGCGACATCGCGCCTTTGCCATCCATGTTCCGAAAGCGCCGAGATGAAATCCTCCATCCTCACGTCGTCATAAGCATGGAGACCGATCGAGACGCGATCCTTGGCGGCGTAAATGGCGTCGCGCCGATCTATGTTGGCGGTATAAAGGCCGAGATTGAAATCGGTCATCATGGCGCCGAGCAACATGACGCAGTCGCTCTTTTCCACATAGTCGCGCACTTCTTCGCGGCCTATGGCGCCTTCATAGAGTCCGAGGTAACCCGGATGAGACTCGGGAAAGGCCGACTTGCCCAGGATCGTCGCCGCGACGGGAATTCCGGTCCGATCCGCGAGCCTGGCGAGCTGCGGTTGCAGACGGAAGCGGTGCAATTCTTCGCCGGCCAGAATAACGGGATGTTTCGACGCGCAAATGCGCTCGACCGCTTCCGACAGGGCGGCAGCGAGAGCCTCTTCATCGCTTGATTCAGGCGGCAGCGAACGCGCCTGCGTCGGTCCGATCTCGGCGGACGCCATGTCGCGCGGCAATTCGAGATAGACGGGACGGCTGTGGCGCTTCGCCAAGGCGAACATGCGTTCGATCTCATCGGCGGCGGTGAGCGGGTCGTCGAGCGCCGCCGCGCCGACGGTGAGTTCGCGAAAGACTTTGAGCTGCGTGTCGAAATCCTTGACCCGATGATGGAGCAGGGAATTGCGCCGCCGCTCGGCGACGCCCGGGGCGCCGCTGATGACGACGATCGGCGAGCGTTCGGCGTAAGCCTGCGCGATGGCGTTCGCGACTTTCAGGCCGCCGACGCAATAGGTGACGACGCAAACGGCGAGGCCCCTCAAGCGCGCATAGGCGTCGGCGGCGAAGCCCGCCCCCTGTTCGTCGCAAGTGTTGATGATCTGGACGGGGCTATTTTCCAGCAGCGAGAAAAAAGTCAGGCAATAGTCGCCAGGGACGCCGAAGACATGGCCGATCCCCTCCTCCTCGATGCGTCTGACAAGATAGGAGCCGATCGTTTCTCGCATGCGCGCTCCGTGCAAATGTTCTGACGCCGGTATCGAGGACGCTGGCATAAGGTAATCCGGCCAGCCGGCCGGACTCAATGGGATGAAGGGCGTTCGAGGGGCAATTCGAACGATCGTTGGCGCCTTTTTTTGGAAGGCTGATTTTTCAATAAATGGCGCGTGCGTCTCAACACATCCATCGGAATGATCGCGGTCTATCCTTAACCATCAAATTAAGGAGGACGCCATGAGCGCCATCGGCACTAAAATTTTGGGAGCTATTATCGGCAGCGCCATCTTCTTTGGCATTGGCATCGCGCTGGCCCATGCGGGAGCCGTCATCGGCTGATTGGGGCCGGCCCCGTTAGGGTCGAATCAGTCATCCCGGAGGGACGGTCGTGGCGCCAAATGGTACCGCCACCCCGGCTCGAACGGGGGACCCCCAGATCCACAATCTGGTGCTCTAACCAACTGAGCTATGGCGGCATGAAGCGGCGCGAACCTAAGAGCAAGCGCCCGCGATTGCAAGCCTAAGTCAAGCGCCGCCTGAGGAGGCCAGCGCCCTCTCGCCGAGCCTGACGAGCGCCGCGCGCAGCCCCTCCTCGGCGACGCCTTCGGTCGCCTCCACCGCCCGCGCGCGCGCCGCCGCGTCGGGCCT
>NZ_JAZHYN010000024.1:0-51566 GCF_036576025.1 Methylocystis borbori
AGCCGCGCCAGAGGCGGCGCAGGCCCCGCAGGCCGAAGCCGCCCCCGCGCCGACGCAAGTGGCGCGCGCGGTCGAACCCACGCTGCGCCCCGCGCCGGACGACGCCTTCGATCAGCAGGCGCCGATCCGCTTCGGCATGGGCGATCAGGTCTTCGTGCGCATCTTCAAGAAGGAAGGCGAACTCGAACTCTGGCTGCGCAAGGGCGGCGCCCGCTTCTCCCTCTATAAAAGCTTCCCCATCTGCAAATGGTCGGGCCGGCTCGGGCCGAAGTTGCAAGAGGCGGATTATCAGTCGCCGGAAGGCTTCTACAGCGTCTCGGCGCGCCAGCTGCATCCGCGCTCCAACTATTATCGCGCCTTCAACGTCGGCTATCCCAACGCCTTCGACCGCCAGAACGGGCGCACCGGCGGCCTCGTCATGGTGCATGGCGCCTGCAAGTCGGTGGGCTGTTTCGCCATGACCGACCGGGGCATCGCGGAAATCTACGGCTTCGTCGAGGCGGCATTGCGCGCGGGACAGAAGGAAGTGCAGGTGCACATCTTCCCCTTCCGCATGACCGAGCAGATGATCGCGCGCGAAACCGGCGGCGGCTGGCTCGCTTTCGTGGCCGGCGGCGGAAACTACGCCCAATGGGCCGGCTTCTGGCGCAATCTCAAGGAAGGCTACGATATTTTCGAGCAGACCGGCGAACCGCCCGTCGCCTTCGCCTGCGGCGACCGCTACGCCTTCGGCGGCGGCGACTCCTCCTGCCGACGCATCGCCGGCTGGTAAAAGCCGCTCGATATCGCCGCGCCGTTCATCGCTCTTTCAGTCGCCGCGCGCGACCATCGGCGCGGTTAAGGCGCGACCCCCGCGCCGGTCGATAGGAAACAGCCCAGCCATGCGGCCAGCGATCCGTCTGTTCGTTCTCGCGGCTTTCGCCGCGTCCTTTTGCGCGCCGTCACTCGCCGAAGCGGCGAATGCGCCGCTCTGCTTCGCCATCGCGGAGAATTACAACAAATGCCTGCGCCAGCATCAGCGCGGCTGGCATGGCGGGCCTCCGGGCTTTGACGGCCCCCGCTATGACCACGACTATGACGATGACGGCGGCGGCCATTATGACGGCTATAACGGCGGTTATGGCGGCGGTTATGGCGGTCCTGGCGGTCCTGGCGGATATGGCGGTTACGGCGGCGGCTACGGGCGGCGCAATGGCCAGGCGCAGGCCCAATGCGCCATTTGGCTCGCCCAAATGCAGGCCAGCGGCTGTTTCAATTAAGCTCGAAATTTGCGTTTGAGACGGAAGCGCCTTCGCGCTCCGCCTCAAACGATCCAGCTTTAGCGGTAATGGCGCCTGCAGGCGCCATTGTGCTTTTTGCTGACCATCGCGGCCCGGCGCTCGCAATCATTGGCGTAAGTGCGGCCGTTGCAGCCGCAGACCGGCATAAAGATTTTCGGACAGAGTTGCGGCCTGACGGCGCAGCGGCCGAAGCCGTCGGCGATCCGACAGGCGCCCGTCGGCTTTTGGCACCACAAACCCTTCGCGCAGGGAATGCCGATCAAGCCGCCGCAGCGCTGGCCGACCCCGGCGACTGGCTTGGCCGCGGCGGGCGGCGTCGCGAGGGAGGCGAAAAGGGCGAAAGCCGCCACACACAGGAAAATCGGTCTCATCGTAAGAATCTCCCTTAAAAAAGGTTTTCAGGACAGAAGGATAAGCAAAGCTTACTTATAGGGTTTCGGGCATTCGCCGTCCGACTTTTTGGCGACCTGCGCGGCGCGCCGCGTGCAATCATTGCCGTAGGTCTTGTCGTCGCAACCGCAAACGGGGCGAAATTCCTTGGTGCAAAACTTCGGAACCTCGACGCATTTGCCGGCGATATCGGCCCCGCCGCAGTGGCCCGGATCGGGGTCGCACCATAAGCCCTTGTCGCAGGGAATGCCGGCGATGCCGCCGCACATTTCGCCGACCTTGGCGGCCGAGGCGGGGGCGCTCGCCAACGCCGACAGGGCCATAGCGAGAGCGAAGCTGTAAAGCATTTTCGTCATATCGAAATCCTCCGTAATGAACGGAGGGATAACGCTCCGGGACGCGGAGCGTTCCGGGGCGCGGGGGCGGCGGAGCCGCGCAGCCGCTCTCAGGCCCTTCGCGATTGACAGCGGCGCCCTCTCCGGGGTAGATGAATTTCGCTTCGGCGCGGCGGTTTCGCCGCGTTTTTCGTTTGCGCGTCATGCGCGACGGAAGCGAACACACCGGACAACTGCAAAGAAGCCGGCCGGCGGAAACGCCAAACGCCGGATCGAACACGAGGAAAAGATGTTCGCAGTCATCAAAACCGGCGGCAAGCAATATAGCGTCGCCGCGGGAGACGTCATCACCGTCATGGCGCTCGACGGCGCCCCTGGCGACTCCGTCACTTTCGACGAAGTGCTGCTGCTCTCGAAGGACGGCGCGGCCACGGTCGGCGCGCCGATCGTCGCGGGGGCCAAGGTTTCCGGCGAGATCGCCGAACAGACGCGCAGCCCGAAGACGCTGGCCTTCAAGAAGCGCCGGCGCCAGAATTCGAAGCGCAAGCGCGGTCATCGCCAGGATTTGACGCTCGTCAAAATCACCGCGATCGAGGGCTGATAGCCCTCTCGCCGGACATGGAATTTAAGCGGCCAAGGCCGCATTGAAACAGGTCGGAGCAGGACAATGGCTCATAAGAAGGCTGGCGGCTCGTCGCGCAACGGTCGCGATTCGGACGGCCGGCGCCTCGGCGTCAAGAAATTCGGCGGCGAAGCGGTCGTCGGCGGCAATATCATCGTGCGCCAACGCGGCACCAAATGGCGGCCGGGCCGCAATGTCGGCATCGGCAAGGACCATACGCTCTTCGCGCTTATCGACGGGGTCGTCGAATTCAAGTCGAGCGGCGGCCGCGCCAGCGTCTCGGTAAAACCGGCGGCGACGGCCGCGGAATAGGCGGAAGGAACGAGACCTCCCGCTGGTTCATCCCCCGGCGGAAGACGGTTGTCTCAGCCCGCTTGTGAAAGAGACACAGGCGGGACAAGTTCCAGGCGAGATGTCCGGAAAAAGCCGTAACGAGCCGATAGGGAGCGCGATCTCCTTAATGGCTTTTGGGGCAGTTATTTCGGATATCGCTTGGAGCTCGGATGTTTCCGGAAATCACCCACGACGACGTTTTCCGACTGGAGACGGACAGATTATGGCTGCGGTGGCCGCGCGCCGCGGACGCCGACGAAATTCGCCGCCATGTCGGAGATCCGGACGTCGCGCTGATGACGACGAGCATTCCGCATCCCTATGAGCCGCACGACGCGGACGCCTTCATCCTCTCGGCGCGGCAGGAAAACGCAGTCGGCGAGGGACTCCATCTCGTCGTCACCCCCAAAAGCCGGCCCAATGAGCCGATCGGCCTCGTGAGCCTCCATGGCGCGGACCGCCGCGGGACGGCGACGCTCGGCTTCTGGCTCGGCAAGCCCTATTGGGGACAGGGATACACGACCGAAGCGGCCAAGGCGCTGATCGATCTCGCCTTCGGCATCACCTCGCTCGACCGGATCCACTCCTCGGCGCGTCCCGACAATGCCTCCTCTTTGCGGGTCCATGAGAAGCTGGGCTTTTCCCGCATCGGCCGCGGCAAGCTGCCCGCGCCGGCGCGCGGCGGCGAGATCGAGGTCGAGCAATTCGAATTGAAGCGTGGCGAGGCGCATACCGTCTTTGGCGCGCGCCGCCCGCGATTCTCGTCAACGTGAGCGAAACATGAAATTTCTGGATCAGGCGCGCGTCCAAGTGCGCTCCGGCGACGGCGGCGCGGGATGCGTTTCGTTCCGGCGCGAGAAATTCATCGAATTCGGCGGACCTGACGGCGGCGACGGCGGACGCGGCGGCGATGTCGTCGCCCTTTGCGTCGAGGGGCTCAACACGCTCATCGACTATCGCTACCAGCAGCATTTCAAGGCGAAAACCGGCGGACACGGCATGGGCAAGAACCGCGCCGGCGGGCGCGGCGCGGACGCCGTGCTGAAAGTGCCGGTCGGCACGCAAATCTATGAAGAGGACGGCGAAACGCTCATCGCCGATCTCACCGAAGTCGGCCAGCGCGTCGTCATTTGCAAGGGCGGCAACGGCGGCTTCGGCAACGCCCATTTCACCACCTCGACCAATCGCGCGCCGCGCCGCGCCAATCCGGGCCAGGAAGGCGAAGAGCGCATCATTTTGCTGCGTCTCAAACTTATCGCCGACGCCGGTCTTATCGGCCTGCCCAACGCCGGCAAATCCACATTTCTGGCGACCGTAACGGCCGCCAAGCCGAAAATCGCCGACTATCCCTTCACCACCCTCTATCCGGGGCTGGGCGTCGTCGGGATCGACGACAGGGAATTCGTGCTCGCGGACATTCCGGGGCTCATCGAAGGCGCGCATGAGGGCCATGGCCTCGGCGATCGCTTTCTCGGCCATGTCGAACGCTGTCGGGCGTTGCTGCATCTGATTGACGCGACAGGCGAACACGCCGGCCGAGACTACAAAATCGTGCGCGGGGAGCTTGCCGCCTATGGCGCGGGCCTCGACGAGAAGCCCGAGATCGTGGCGCTTTCCAAGATCGACGCCGTCGACGCGGCGCATCTCAAGAAGCAGCGCGAACGCCTGAAGCGCGCCATGGCCTCCGCGGGAGGCCCCGGCAAGCAGGCGCTTTTGTCGCTCTCCTCGGCGAGCGGCGCCGGCGTCGCGGAAGCCTTGCGGGCGATCGCGGACATCATCGAGAAGCAGCGCGCCGAGGAGCGCGCGCCTCGAGAAGCGCAGCCCTGGACTCCTTGAAGCCGCCGCCGCAAGGCGCCGAACAGGCGGGGAGCGAGGAATTTCACCGGCCCGCGGCGCCCTCGCCCATTGACCTTGCCAGGCGCAGTGAATAGCTTCGACTGGTCATGAGCGCGCGCAGCGAAGCACGAAATTTGCGGCTAGGATCGACGGCGGCCACGCTGCTCGTCGCCTACCTGCTTGTTTTGCAAGGCTTCGCTGTTGGCGTGGCGGGTGGCGGACGCGGCGCTACGGGCCTCTTCGCCAACGCCATCTGCTTCAGCAAGACGTCAAGCCGGCTGGCGGGCGATCCGGCGACGCCGGCGCGCCCCGCGCGCCAGGGCGACGTTTGCTGCATCGCGCATTTCGCCCCGCTGGGCGGCGGCCCCGCCGCCTCGCCCTTTACGGGCGAAACGCCTCCGTCCGCGTCCTATGCGACCATCAAGCTCGCCTTCGACGAGACGCTTCTTCGCGCGGAAGCGGCGACGCCGCCGCTCGGCTCCCGCGCGCCCCCCGTCGCGATCTGACGCCCCGCCGCGAGCCAGCGGCGCAGCCCCCCGGCCAGCCTTAAAAGGGCCCGTCGGGGACTCGTCAGAACACCGCCTATCGATCGTTTGTCAGCATATGCGCCGTGAAAATCAGGCGCCGCGTCGTTCCCAAGAGGAGCGTCGCGGTCGCGGCGAACGATCGAAACGCCAAGCGACATCGGGACAATGGAACAGAAAAATCAATCGGCGCGGCGCCTTGCGAAGGCGACGCGATCCAGCGCCGAAGAGCGGCGCGGCGCCCCGAACGGGACCCTTCCCGCGCCGGGCAAGGCCGAAATTCGTCTTAACCCCAAGCCGATCGCGGCAGCGCCCGCGCGCGGCGGCGTCGAAGTCGTCGAGACCTATTTCGATGCGGACGGGCGGCCGATCAAACGCAAGAGCCTCGGCGCCGCGCGCATCGCCCGCTGCTATGACGCCAAGGGCAATCAGGTCGAAGAGGCCTATTTCAACGCCGAAGGCAAGCCGACGGCGTGCAAGGGGCTGGGCGCGGCGCGCATCTCCTGGCGCTATGACGAGCGCGGCAATCGTGTCGAGGCGGCCATGTTCGGCGCCGACGGCGCGCTTTTGCGGCGCAAGAGCGGTCGCGGCAAACGCGCCTTCGACAGCGTTTGACGCAGGTCGCCGACCGCCGGTTTGCGCGGCCGGCGCTTTCTCAATTGACGCGGGCGATCAGAAAGCCGTCCCACCCCTTGGCGCCGACGGTCTGCACCGCCGTCGCGTTGACGCGCGGCTCGGCGGAAACCGCTTCGAACAGCGCGCGGGCGCCAAGCGCGCTCTCGTCCTTAACGGCGGGATCGGCGACCGCGCCCGCACGCACGACATTGTCGACGATAATCAGCCCGCCAGGACGTGAGAGCTTCAACGCAATGGCGAAATAGGCGGCGTTATTGGCCTTGTCGGCGTCGATGAAGGCGAGATCGAAAGGCGCCGGGCGCTCGGCCTCAAGGACCTTCAACAGATCGAGCGCCGCGCCGATGCGCAGATCGACGCGGCCGCTCAGATCCTCGCGCGCTATATTGTCGCGGGCGACCTCGGCGTGGCGCGGATCGATCTCCATGGTGACGACCTTGCCGCCCTCCCCGACGGCGCGCGCGAACCAGATCGTCGAATAGCCGCCAAGCGTTCCGACTTCGAGAATGCGGGTCGCGCCGACCGCAAGTGCGAGAAGATGCAGGAATTTACCTTGCGGCGCCGAAACATCGATCGCCGGCAGGCCGGCTTGCGCGTTGGCGGCGAGCGTTTCCGCCTGCCCTTCCGCCCGTGGAATCAGAGCGGCGACGATATAATCATCCACCGCGCGCCAGTCCGCCTCACTCATAGCGCCGCCTCTTTTCCTTCATGGCGCCTTGACGCCTTCACGCCGAATTTTAATTGACATCGTGCAATAAATCACGCGTTCTTCGCGCTCGCGTTTCAAGCGCGCAGGGAGCCGAAAGGCGAAACTAGCCGCATTCTCATGCGCCGCAGTCGACGCTGCGGCGGAAAATGCTGCTCAAGAACAAATTGTGGGAGCATCAAAAATGATCAAATTGGCTTTGACGACCATGGCGCTTGCGCTTTCCATCAGCCTTCCGGCCCATGCCGACGCCTCGAAATGGAGCGTTTCCGAAATCAGTTCGGTCGGCATCAAGGCAGCTACGGGCACCTGGACGCTCAATAATGATGGCGGCAAGGTTTCCGGCACGGCGAGCCTGCAGTTCGATAATGGCAATCCGCTCAGCTACAAGCTCGAAGGCACCGCGGAAGGCGAAGGCATGACGCTGAAGCTCCTTGACCGCACCGACGGCAAGAAGAACTGCGTCTGGACGTCGAAGCCCGGCGCCTCCGTCGGCGGCAAGGTCCTCAAAGGCGACGTCGCCTGCGACGGCGGAAAATTCATGATCCAGGCCGGCCAGCAGTAATTCATCGTCCAAAAGAAAAACGCCGGCCTCGCGCCGGCGTTTTTTTTTGCGCGGAAAAAGAGGTTAAGCCGCCTCCATCGCCTCCAATTCGCCGATCAGCCCTTCGATCATTTCGAGGCCGATGTTCCAGAAGGCGGGATCGCGCGCGTCGAGCCCGAAGGGCTTGAGCAATTCGTCATAGGGCTTGGCGCCCCCCGCTTCGAGCAAGGCGAAATAGCGCTCGGCGAAACCCTCATGCGCCTTCTGATAGACGCCATAGAGCGAATTCACCAGGCAATCGCCGAAGGCGTAGGCGTAGACATAGAAGGGCGAATGGATGAAATGCGGAATATAGGCCCAGAAGGTCTCGTAACCCGGCCCGAGGCGAATGGAGGGACCGAGGCTCTCGCCCTGTACGCTCATCCATAAGTCGCAAATCTGATCGGCGGTCAGTTCGCCCTCGCGCCGCGCGAGATGCACTTTGCGCTCGAACGCATAAAAGGCCATCTGCCGCACGACCGTATTGATCATATCCTCGACCTTCGAGGCGAGCAGCGCGCGTTTCTGCGTCTTGTCAGTCGCCTGCGCGATGAGCGCGCGGAAGGTGAGCATTTCGCCGAAGACAGAGGCCGTCTCCGCGAGCGTAAGCGGCGTCGGCGCCATCAGCGCGCCCTGACGCGCCGCGAGCACCTGATGCACGCCATGGCCGAGCTCATGCGCGAGCGTCATCACGTCGCGCGTCTTGCCCTGGAAGTTGAGCAGAACGTAAGGATGCGCCGAGGGCACCGTCGGATGCGAGAAGGCGCCCGGCGCCTTGCCCGGCCGCACCGGCGCATCGATCCAGTTCTTGTCGAAGAAATCGCCGGCGATTTCGGCCATGCGCGGCGCGAAGCCGCTATAGGCGTGAAGCACGATGTCGCGCGCCTCGGGCCAGGAATAGCGTTTCGCGGGCGCGGTCGGCAGCGGCGCGGCGCGATCCCAATAGTCGAGCGCCTCCTTGCCGAACCATTTGGCCTTGAGCTTGTAATAGCGATGCGACAGGCGCGGATGCGCCGCCTCCACGGCTTGCGCCAGCGCCTCCACCACCTCGCGCTCGACGCGATTGGAGAGATGGCGGGAATCGGCGACATCCGCAAAACCGCGCCAGCGGTTGGAGATTTCCTTATCCTTGGCGAGCGTGTTGGTGATGAGCGAAAAGGTCCGCAGATTGTTGCGCAACGTCGCGCCGATCGCCTGCGCCGCCTCGCGCCGCGTCTCCTCGCGCGTATCCTGCATGAGATTCAGCGCGGGCTCGATCGCCAGCTCCTCGCCGCCAACCTTAAAACGCAACGACGCGATCGTCTCGTCGAACAGGCGGTTCCAGGCGGCGGCGCCGGAGATATATTTCTCGTGGAAAAGCTCTTCGAGCTTGTCGTCGAGCTCATAGGGCTTTTCCTTGCGAATGTCTTCGAGCCAGGGCTTCCAGCGCGACAGCGGCTCCTTGGCCGCCGCCGCCATCAGCACAACGTCGTCGAGCCGATTGAGTTCGAGCTGGAAAAAGAGAAGCTGCGCGGAGGCGTTGTTCACCTTCTCCTGCACGTCGCCGTAGAATTTGGCGCGCGCCGGGTCGGTCGTGTCGCCGCTATACAGCAACCCTGCGAAGGACATGAGCCGCCCGAGCAGATCCTGCAGCGCCTCGTAGCGCGCCACCGCCTCGCCGAGCTTCTCGCTCGCGTCCCCCGCAGCCGCGAATGCGGCGAGGCGCCCTCGATAATCCTTGCCGAATTGCGCGACGTCCTGCGCCGCTTTGGCGAGATCGGCCGCGACCTGCGGCGAGTCGGCGCCTACATAAAGATCGGCGAGATTCCATTCGGGAAGCCGCTCCGCCGTCTCGGCGGCGGCTTCGGCAAGCGAACGTGGCGTGGGGCGGGCTCTGAACATGGCGCAAAACCATAAATTTGCGCGCCTCAACGGATCAAGGCGCGAGGAGGAGGGTCTGCCTTCAATATGGCCAAAGACCGAGCGCGATCAACCCGAGCAAGAAGAGCCAACCGCAATCGCTCTTTAGCGTCCATGCAGGGTCGGCGCCGCCAGCGCGCGCTGCGAAAAAGCGGAATCGGGCTTTTCGCGTCAAGCGGGCTCTAATTTAGAGTGGGTCACGCGATTCCGCCCAAATGCCGCGCGATCTGGGCGTTGCGGCGATTGGAGCGTTCACTACAATGATCAAAGATTCGGCATAGACTGCGGCGATGGCGAGCGAACCCGATCTCCTCGAGTCAGTGACCTCGCGCTATGCGACGGCGCGCAAGGCCTTCGCGCGCCTCTCCAATATCCTCAACAAGGCGACTTTCAAGATCAAGCGCGGCGCGCCGGCCGAAACGATCGACGAGATCGGCGGGCGATTCAAACTCGACGATTACGAACGGCTGACGCTCAATGAACTCGCCGCGACGAAAGCCGGCGCCGCTTTCATCGATGAGAGGGCGCAGGACATCAACCGCGCGAGCTTCCATCGCTCCGCCTTTGCACTCAACGCCTTTACCCATCTCTTCTTCGTCGATATCGCGGCGCAACTGTCCTTCTCGCTGCCGCAGCTCAAATTCGGCTTCGCGCTCGCCAATCTCCTTCTGGCGCTGATCGCGCATGCCTCGGTGCGCCAAGCCTATCGCGCGCTGCTCGCGGGGCCGAACGCGCTGCCGCCCAAGCGACGCTTCGGAGGCATGTTCGCCAATCCAAAATATAACCGGGCGGTGAAGAAGAGCTCCCGCATTTACGCGCAAAGCGCTTGGGAGGAAAAATCGCTGTTTCGCCCCGCTTATTTCCTGAACGCCGCGCTGATCTTTCTTGGCGCGCAATTCATTCTCCCGCCGGAGCGGCTGATCTTTCCGTTGAGCTTCATCATTGGAAAAATCTCAGGGCTCTTTACGACCATGGTCATGGTCTTCGACATATGGCGCGGCCTTCGCGCCGGGGATGCGGCGCGCGTCGCCCGCGAAAGGGAAGTCGCCGTCTATCGCGATCTCGATATTTGACGCAGGCGTCGCGCCGAAAAACCTAACTCGCGAGATCCGGAAACAGCGCCTTCAACCCCTCCTCCGTCGCCGCGCAGACGCCGCGCTCGGTGATGAGGCCGGTGACGAGGCGCGCCGGCGTCACGTCGAAGCCGAAATTGCGCGCAGGCGAACCGTCCGGCGTGAGTTGCACTTCGACGGGCGCGCCATCCGGCGCGCGCCCGCTGATATGGGTCACTTCGCGCGGGCTGCGCTCCTCGATCGGAATATCCTTCACGCCGTCGGCGATGCGCCAGTCGATCGTCGCGCTCGGCAGACCGACATAAAAGGGCGCGCCATTGTCATGCGCGGCGAGCGCTTTGAGATAGGTGCCGATCTTGTTGCACACGTCGCCGGCGCGGGTCGTGCGGTCGCTGCCGACGATGACGAGATCGACGAGCCCGTGCTGCATCAGATGGCCGCCCGCATTATCGGCGATGACCGTATGCGACACGCCTTCGCCAATGAGTTCGAAGGCGGTCAGGCTCGCGCCCTGATTGCGCGGCCGCGTCTCGTCCACCCAGACATGGATCGGAATGCCCGCGCGCGCCGCCTTGTAGATCGGCGCGAGCGCCGTGCCCCAGTCGACCGCGCAAAGCCAGCCGGCGTTGCAATGGGTAAGGATATTCACCGGGCGGTCGTCGCGCGCCGCCTTACGGATAAGTTCGGCGCCGAAATCGCCGATCGCTTCGCAGGCGGCGATGTCTTCCTCGGCGATCCGCGCCGCCTCCGCATAAGCGAGATCCGCGCGCGCCGATTGCGGCGCCCGCAAAAGCAGCGCGCGCATGCGGTCGAGCGCCCAGCGCAGATTGACGGCGGTCGGCCGCGTCGCGAGCAAAAGCGCATAGGCGGCTTCGATCGCCGCGTCGCTCGCGTCGCGCCAGGCGGCGAGCGCCAGCCCATAAGCGCCCGTTACGCCGATGAGCGGCGCGCCGCGCACCTTCATCTCGCCAATGGCGCGGGCGGCGTCCGCGCAATCGAGAAGAAGCAGCGTCTCGAACCGATGCGGCAACAATGCCTGGTCGATCACATGGACGCGGCGTCCGTCGGCGTCGACCCAGATGGTTCGATAATCGCGGCCGTCGATACGCATGTTTGAAGTCCCAAAAATCCTATTTGGGCGAAATCGCCCCCGACGCCAAGTTAGAGGACGCCAAATTAGAAATTGGCGCGCTCTATGCTAGAAGACACGTCAAACGCGGCGACTTCGCTGGACGCATGACAGCCCGAAAATTCACCGTTCGCTTCGCCGCTTCGCTCGGATCGGTCGCCGCCGAGCGCTGGGACGCCTGCGCCAATCCGCCGGGCGCCGAATCTTCGCCGGACGACGGCGAGCGATATAATCCCTTTATCTCGCATGCTTTCCTTTCGGCGCTCGAACGGTCGAAATCGGTCGGCGCCGGGACCGGCTGGACGCCCGCCCATGCGCTCGTCGAAGATTCCGACGGCCGGCTTGTGGCCTGCGCGCCCGCCTATATCAAGACCCATAGTCTCGGCGAATATGTCTTCGACCAGAATTGGGCGCACGCCTATGAGACGGCGGGCGGCCGCTATTATCCCAAGGTTCAGGTCGCCGCACCCTTCACGCCCGTCACGGGGCGGCGACTCCTTGTCGCGCCCGACGCGCCGGAGGGCGCGCGCGAGGCGCTCGTCCTCGGGCTCAAGGGCCTGCGCGAGGCGAGCGGGTCTTCCTCCATTCACGTGACGTTCTGCACGCAAGAGGAATCCGATGCGCTCTGCGCGGCCGAATTTTCGTCCCGCGCCGGCGAGCAATTCCATTTCCTCAACGAGGGCTACGGCGATTTCGACGATTTTCTGACGAGTCTCTCCGCGCGCAAGCGCAAGGCGATCAAGCGCGAAAGGCGCGATGCGCTGGGCGAGGATATCGCGATCGACCTCTTGACGGGAAGCGACATCCGCCCGTCGCATTGGGACTCTTTCTTCGCCTTCTATATCGACACTGGCGCGCGCAAATGGGGGCGGCCCTATTTGACCCGCGCCTTTTTCGACGAGATCGGCGCCGCCATGGCGGACCGCATTCTGCTGGTGATGGCCCGGCGCGACGGCGAGCATATCGCCGGCGCGATAAATTTCCTCGGCGACGACGCGGTTTACGGACGCAATTGGGGCGCGCTCGAAGCGCGGCCGTTTTTGCATTTCGAGGTCTGCTACTATCAGGCGATCGAATTCGCGATAAAGCGCGGCTATAAGCGCGTCGAGGCGGGCGCGCAGGGCGAACACAAGATCGCCCGCGGCTATCGGCCGGTCATCACCCATTCGGCGCATCACTTCGCCGATCCGCGCCTTGCAGAGGCGGTCTCCGCCTATCTGTCGCGCGAGCGCGAGGCCGTCGCCGAATGGGTGGAGGAGCACGCCGCCGAGTTGCCCTACAGGCGCGAGGAAGGCGGATAAATCGCCAGATCGCTGCTTTTTTCCTAAAGTTCAGAGCGCGCTTTATGCAAAAGGCCGGGTTCCGCCTTTTCGCAGCCCTTTAAAGCGAGATTTTTCGTGATCGAAACGCGGCGCGCTTCCATCAAGAATATGATCTCGCTCTCATGAAAGAGCGAGACTGTGGCTTCGTTGCACTTGCGCCTTTTGGCCCGGAACTTGTAGACCTTGCGCAGTATTGGCGCATGGCGGGTCTGCCCTCCCCCTGATGGGAAGGGTCGGCGCGAAGCGCCGGGGCGGGGCGAGAATTCGCCTTCACTGCGCGGGTCGCCTCCGCCCAGCGGGCTCCGCCCGCCGACCTCCGCAGCCAAAGTCGGCTGTCGCCGACTAAGGCTGTTTTAAAGGCGCAGACCGGCGACGCCCGTTTTGCGAGGGGGACCTGGAGCACGCCTCGCGCCGATTGGTTGAGGAGCCTCATGACCTATTGCTGCGGCATTCTCGTGCGCGAAGGGCTCGTGATGGTCGCGGATACGCGCACCAACGCCGGGCTCGACAATATTTCGACGTTCCGCAAGCTGCATATTTTCGAGCAGCCGGGCGAGCGCGTGCTGATGCTCGCGACCTCCGGCAATCTTTCGGTGACGCAAGGCGTCGTGAATTTCATCGTCGAGGGAATGGAGCATCCCGAGAGCGGCGTGGTCGAAAGCATCATGAACACGCCCAATATGCTGCATGCGGCGCATCTTGTCGGGCGCGCCGTGCGGCGCACGCGCGCGGAAATCGGCGACGTCGAGGAGCAGGCCGTGGCCGAGGGCGTCAGCTTCGACGTGGCGCTTCTGCTTGGCGGCCAGATCGCCGGCGGCCCGCTGCGCCTCTTCATGATTTACACGGCCGGCAACAGCATCGAATGCACGCAGGACACGAATTATCTGCAAGTGGGCGAGCATAAATACGGCAAGCCGATCCTCGATCGCGCGGTGACATATGACACCGATATCTATGACGCGCTGAAGATCGGGCTCATTTCGATGGATTCGACGATCCGCTCCAATCTCTCGGTCGGCCTGCCGATCGACATCGCGCTGCTGCGACGCGACGCGCTGCGCCTCGAAGTGTCGGCGCGCATCGATTCGAACGACTCCTATTTCCGCGAATTGCGCGACAGCTGGTCGAAGGCGCTGCGCGCCGCGCATATGGCCATCCCCACGCCGCCCTATCGCGGCCGCGGCGCGTGACTCTCATTCTGTCGGCGGGCGCCGCCGCGATCGCGCAAGCCGCCGCGACGCTGCGCGACGGCGGGCTCGTCGCCTTTCCGACCGAGACCGTCTATGGCCTCGGCGCCGATGCGACGCAGGCCTGGGCGGTCGCGCGCATTTATGACGCGAAGGACCGTCCCTCTTTCAATCCGCTGATCGCGCATGTCGCCGATCTCGAAGCGGCGCGCCGCGAGGCATTGCTGCCGCAAACCGCTCTCGATCTCGCGCACGCCTTCTGGCCTGGCCCGCTCACGATCGTCGCGCCCGCCGCGCCGGAGGGGTCAGTCTGCGAATTGGCGCGGGCGGGCCTGCCGAGCGTCGCGCTGCGCGTTCCCGCGCATCCGGTTGCGCACGCGCTGATCGCGGCGCTGGGGCGTCCCATCGCTGCGCCCTCGGCCAATCGCTCCGGCCATGTCAGCCCGGTGACGGCGGCGCATGTCGCAGACGATCTTTCCGGCAAGGTCGATCTCATTCTCGACGGCGGCCGGGCGCCCGGCGGGCTTGAATCGACCATCGTCTCCTTCTGCGAGGCTTCGCCCGTCCTGCTGCGCCCCGGCGCCCTCGCCCGCGAAGCAATCGAGAAGATTCTCGGCGAGAAACTCACCGCCCCCGCGCGGGCGGAAATTCTCGCGCCGGGTATGAGCGCGGCGCATTACGCCCCCGCGGCCCGGCTGCGGCTCGAAGCGCATGAAGTGGTCGAAGGCGAGGCGGCGCTCGATTTCGGCGGACGCTTAACCGCGCGCGCGGAGCCCGGCGTCTTCGCGCTCGATCTCTCGCCCTCTGGCGATCTCGTCGAGGCGGCGGCCAATCTTTTCGCCTATCTGCGCGAATTTGACGCGCGCGGCATAGAGAATGTCGCGGTGGCGCATATTCCAGAGCGCGGACTCGGCGAAGCGATCAACGACCGGCTGCGCCGCGCCAGCGCGCCGAGGCTGGATTGAGCGACTTGTCGAATTCTGGCCGTGATGGCCGGCGCAAGGCCGGCCATGACATGCTGAGAGCTGTCTGGATCGTCAGGCCGCGAGCGCGGTCGGGGTCGCGACGCGCAGATGAAAATCCTGCGTCGCCGGTTGCGGTTCGCCGCCGACATAGGGGCATTCATAGCCGCGCGCGGCGAAATCTCCGGTCCCGGCGGAGCACATTTCCACCGCAAGTCGCGTCAGGCGATTGAGCACCGGCGCGCTGACCCAGGAGAAGCGCGGCGCGTCGGGCGCGACAAGGCGCATCGCGTCTTTGCGGTTGACGTTGTTCTCGACGCTCATGCGCGCCTGCCAGCCGGAGCGGGGCTCCTGCCAGTCGTTGACGACGACGACTGGCCCACGAACGATGCGCGCCTCGCGCTCGGTGCGCTCGATCAGCGCCATCTCGCCGCACCTGACGCCCGCGAGCGTGAAGAGCGTGGGGCGCGCGAGCGGCGCCGTGGCGATGAGCTCG
This sequence comes from Methylocystis borbori, assembly GCF_036576025.1. Lineage (NCBI taxonomy): Bacteria > Pseudomonadati > Pseudomonadota > Alphaproteobacteria > Hyphomicrobiales > Methylocystaceae > Methylocystis > Methylocystis borbori. The sequence continues at coordinate 15,311 of NZ_JAZHYN010000024.1, forward strand.
ACCGCCTCTTCGAATGTCTCGCAGGTGTCGAAGGCGAAGCGCAGCAGATGGTCCGGCGGCCAGTCGCCTTCGCTCGCGAGAGCCTTGTGCAGATTGAGCGCGGCGTCATAGGGGAAGCCGAGCGCGCCCTGCGTGCGGCGCTTCATCGGCGCCTGATTGATCACGGCGCAGAAGCGGCCCGGCGCCATCGCGCTGAGAACGCCGACGGCGCCCGGCCAGGTGGCGTTGTAATAATCGCCCGCCGTTCCCTGCTGCCACGCGATCTCCACCGCCCTGCCGAGGCCCTGAAAAGGCCAGTCGAGGGTGCGGCGGATCCGAGGCAGGCCGTATTCGTCCTCATAGGCCTGGGTGGTGCAGGCGAAGAGATAGGACATGTTCAGCGTCATCGCGCCGGGGGCGCCAAGAATGGAGACGATATGCTCCAGCTCAGCGCGATAGGCGGAGCCCGAACGCTTCAGCCAATTTGCTGCAATGCGGTCGATCGGAGTGAGGCAGATGCGGCTCATGGGCTCCATCATGCCCAGACAAGCCTTACGCAGCGCCGCCGCCGCGTCGATCCGCGTCTGCGCATGAGCGATGGGTCCGCCGTCGCGCACGTCGAGGAGAGGGATCGGGTTCATCGTCGCCCTTCTGTCAGAAAAACGTCATAGAACTTATACCGTTTTCACATCTCGTTGTCATAATACAGTTAAATTTTTGAGAGGCTCGACGCCCGCTGCAAATGTCGCGGCGTTGGTCTATGGGTCATGCTGGAAAGTCGGCCGATTCGGACGGCTTACGCGCCGAGAGCCTCATGTCAGACGCCGTCGCCGTCGCCTTCTCCGCCTTAAAGTTCCATGCGGACGCCCTGGCGCAAACGCGCACGCGCGATCTCTTCGCGGAAAACCCCGCACGCTTCAAAAATTTCAGCGTCAAGCTCGACGATTTTCTGTTCGACTTCTCCAAGCACAAGATCACGCGCGAGACGCTCACGCTCCTCGCCTCGCTCGCGGAGGCGCGCAAATTCGATGCGCGCCGCGACGCGCTCTTTGCCGGCGAAGCCGTCAACGCCACCGAGAGACGCGCGGCCATGCATATGGCGCTGCGCGATCTTTCGCAGCGCCCGCTCATCGTCGGCGGCGAAAATGTGCGGCCGCTGATCGAGGCCGAGCGAGAGAAGGTCTTCGCCTTCGCGCGCGCTGCGCGTTCGGGCGACGCGCGCGGCGCCACGGGCCTCCCCTTCACCGATGTCGTCAATATCGGCATCGGCGGCTCCGACCTTGGACCCGCCATGGCGACGCGCGCGCTCTCGCCCTATGGCGCGGGCGGCCCGCGCATGCATTTCGTCTCCAATGTCGACGGCGCCGATCTCGCGGACACGCTGCAAAATCTCGATCTCGCCCGCACGCTGTTCATCGTGTCCTCGAAAACCTTCACGACGCAGGAGACGATGGCGAATGCGGCGAGCGCCCGCGCGCGCGTCGTCGCCGCGCTCGGCGAAGCGGCGGTCAAATCGCATTTCGCCGCCGTGTCGACGCGGCTCGACAAGGTCGCGGAATTCGGGATCGATCCGACGCGCGTCTTCGGCTTCTGGGACTGGGTCGGCGGGCGCTATTCGCTCTGGTCGTCGATCGGCCTTGCGCTCGCGATCTCCATCGGATCGGAGAATTTCACCCAATTTCTGCAGGGCGGATACGACATCGACGAACATTTCCGAGACGCGCCGTTCGAGAGGAACATTCCCACGCTGATGGGACTTCTCGGCGTTTGGCATCGCAATGTGCTCGGCCGATGCGCCCAGGCGGTCATTCCTTACGATCAGCGGCTCGCGCGTTTTCCCGCCTATCTGCAGCAGCTCGACATGGAGTCGAACGGCAAATCGGTCACGCGCGACGGCGCGCCGACGCCATATGAAACCGGCCCCGTGATTTTCGGCGAACCGGGAACGAACGGACAGCACGCCTTCTTTCAACTGCTGCATCAGGGAACGGACGTTATTCCCATCGATTTCCTTGTCGCAGCGGAGCCCACGGCGGCGGATTCGCATCATCACGCCTTGCTCTTCGCCAATTGCCTCGCGCAGGCCGAGGCCTTCATGCGCGGGCGAACGCTAAACGAAGCGAAGGCGCAATTGCGCGCGCAAGGGTTAAGCGAAGAGGAAATCGAGCGACTCGCGCCGCATAAGGTCTTTCCTGGCGATCGTCCGTCGAGCGTCTTCCTCTATCGCCGGCTCGATCCGCGCACGCTCGGCCGGCTCGTCGCGCTCTACGAGCACAAGGTCTTCACCCAATCCGTGATCTGGGACATCAATCCCTTCGACCAATGGGGCGTGGAGCTCGGCAAGGAGCTGGCGAACCGGCTCGCGCCGATCGTCGAAAATAGAGACGCCTCGACGGCGGGGCTCGACGCCTCGACCACGGGCCTGATCGACTGGCGGCGTCAATTCGGGCAGTGAGGTTTAAGCGCTAATCGCCGCGCAGGCGCGCGAGCGCTTCTTTCGTCGCGAAGCCGTCGGCGGGTTGTATGCCTTCGTTCAATTGAAAGGCGTGCAAGGCGTTGCGGCTCGCGCGGCCGAGCTTTCCGTCGAAGGTCCCGCGATAGAAGCCGCGCTGCGCGAGAAGCTGCTGCATCGCCTTCACATCCGCCGTCGAAAGCGGGACGACCTTCGGCCAGGGCGCGAGCGGAATCTCGCGGCCGGCGATCCGCTCGGCGAGCAGCGCGACCGACAGCGCATAGGCGTCGGACGTGTTGTATTGGCGGATGACCTCGAAATTGTCGGTGATGAGAAAGGCGGGGCCGCTCGCGCCCGCCGGCAGATAGAGACTCGCGGCGCCGCTTGCCGGCAATGCTTCGCCGTCGGCGCGCGTCGCGCCGAGCTGGCGCCAACGCGAAAAATCGAGATCGAAGCTCGCATAGTCGAAACTCTGCGGCAGACGGATTTCGATGACGGCGGGCAGGCCCGCGACCCAGCCCGACTTCGCCAGGAAATTGGCGATGGAGGCGATGGAATCCGCACGCGAGCGCCAGATGTCGGACGCGCCGGCGCCATCGTCGCTCTCGGCGTATTTGAGATAGGCCGAAGGCATGAACTGCGGCTGGCCCATGGCGCCCGCCCAGGAGCCGCGCAATTGCGCGCGCGTCGCATAGCCCTTCTCCAGCATCACCAGCGCGGCGACGAATTCGTCGATGAAGGTCTCGGCGCGATGGCCTTTCCAGGCGAGCGTCGCGAGAACGCGCAACACGTCGGCGCCGCCGGAAGCGGTTCCAAAATTGCTTTCGACGCCGAGGATGGCGACGAGAATTTCTCCCGGAACGCCATGGCGCGCGGCGGCCCGGCGCAGCGGCGCAGCGAGCTCCGACGCGACCGCGCGGCCGCGCGCGACGCGGCCATTCGTCACGGTTCCGGCGAGATAGGCGGGAATGGAGATGGTGAACTCAGCCTGAGCGCGAGGCTTGGCCATGACGCCGGGCTCAGGCGCAAGACCCGCGACGGCGGCGTCAAACGTCTCGCGCGAGACGCCGGCCGCTTGCGCCGAAGGCCACAGATCCTGGAGAAAAACCTCGAAAGTCGCGGCTTTCGCGGCGACATTCGCGCGCCAGACCGTGCAAAAGGCAAGCGTTTGAAGGAAGCGCCTGCGGCCCAGGGAAAAGTCAAAGAAGTGCGCGTCGGGAATTCTCATTCGGACATCCTATGCTGCTTCTTTAGAAATATTACACTTTCCCCCATTTCGTTTGACAGGGGCTTGGCGCTGCCTTCTACTGAAGAAAGCTAGTGAAGGAATAGGGAGCGAGTAGTTCTCGCAGCAGGCAGGAATGACTCATCAACCTTCGACGACAAGTTTCGACCGTTCGATCAAGTTGCGCGAACAATCCAACGATAGCGGTACGAAATCTACCGAACTCAAGGCAAGGCTCCGCAACGCGGGTCTGCGCCCCACCGTGCAACGGCTGGCGCTGAGCCGGCTGCTGTTCGGCAACGGCGACCGGCATGTCAGCGCGGAAGCGCTTCACGCCGAGGCGCGCGAAGCTGGGCTGACGATGTCGCTCTCCACGGTCTATAACACGCTCAATCAATTCGCTGGAGCGGGACTGTTGCGCGAAATCGCCGTGCAGGGCCCGCGCACCTATTTTCATACGCGCACTTCGCCGCATCATCACTTCATGGATGAAGCGACGGGCCGGATGTTCGACGCGGTCGACGGATCGGTCGAATTCGCGCGTCTGCCGGCGCCGCCCGAGGGGACGGAAATCGTCGGCTGCGACGTGATCATCCGCATCCGCGCCAAGAAGGGGTGACGGAGCCCGCGCCGCAAAGTATATGGCGCAGCGCGGCGCGCAAATTCTGGCTCGCCTATGCGGCGATCGCCGTCGTCGGCTCCTTCATCGTTCTGACGATCTACGCCAACGCCTATGACGATTACGATATTTCGGATCGTCTGCGCGCGACCGGACGCTTCGCCCGGCAGGGGATGCGCCTCTTCTCCTTCCCGCTCGGCTTTCCCTTCGCCGCGGCGGCGAATGGCCCGCTCGAAACAAGTTTCGGCTGCGGAGACGAAAACGAGCCCTGCGCCGTCTTTGTCGACTGGCACACGCATTTCGCGGCGGTCCTCGCGCAAATCCTGCTGCTTCGCTGGCTGATCTTCAGGCGCGCGTGAACGTCTCATTTATTTTGCGCATCATGCCACTGCTTCACGACGGCGAGCGCGCGCTCGATATGTTTCGTCGCGCCTGAATCTTCCACGACAGACAGGATTTTTCCGTCAGGCGAAATGACATAGGAAATGCGGTTGGCGAAGATCGCGCCCGCGACAGGAACGTTGAAGGCGGCGTCATAGGCCTTGATGACTTTGAAATCGGGGTCGGCGCCGACCGGAAATTTATCGCGGCATTCGAGCCGTGAAAATTCGCGCTGCGTGTCGATCCTGTCGCCGGAAACGCCGATCACGCTCGCGCCCATGGCGGCGAATTGATCCATGGCTTCCGCGAACTCATGCGCCTCTTCGGTGCAGACGCGGGTAAAGGACTTCGGATAGAAGTAAAGAACCGCCGGCCCTTTCTCTAAAGCCTCCTTGAGCGAGAAGGAGAAATCCTTGCCGGCGCGCGCCGCCTGAAGGGAGAAATCGGGGGCCTGGTCGCCGAGCTTCAAGGCGGCCGCCGCCGCGTTCGCATGAAGCGCCAGAGCCAATGAAAGGACGACAAGAATTGCTTTCACGGCGATCTCCTAACCGTCAGCCTCCCTTCATTTGAGCAAGATAGCCCTAAATAACGAGCATAGGCTCTCGTATTTTGCATCACAATATATATGTTGCGATGCAGCATAAGCTCCCTGAATTCGGGCGCTCGGCCCGAAGCCTCCAAAGGATCCCGTAATGACGGATGACGTCGCCCAGGCGACCGCGGCGCGGACGAATGAAACTTCGAGCGGAAAAGAAACCCCTCCTCGCGATGAAAGCGCGCCCGCGCTCACGCCGAAACCTTTCGTCGACGCCCTGCCGAGCGCCTTTCTCGCCGCCGAACGCGCGACAGACGGCGGCTCCTTCGGCTATGCGGCTTTGGGCGACGTCATCGACCGCACCCTCCACGCGAGCGTCGCGCAGCTGACCGGCGGCCTGTCGCCCGCCGCCATGGCGGAGGCCTATGGAGATTGGGCGATCCATCTCGCCTCCTCGCCAGGCAAGCAGATGCAGCTTGTCGACAAGGCGGTGCGCAAATCTTGGCGTTTCGCCAATTTCGCCTGGCGCTGCGCCCTGCAGCAAAATGGCTCCTCGCCCTGTATCGAGCCCTTGCCTCAGGACAAGCGATTCGCCGGAGAAGCATGGCGGCATTGGCCGTATACGCTCCTCTATCAGGGCTTTCTGCTCAATCAGCAGTGGTGGCACAATGCGACGACCGACGTCGGTGGCGTCACCAAGCAGCATGAAAAGGCTGTCGACTTCGCCTCGCGGCAATTCCTCGACATGTTCTCCCCGTCAAATTTTCTCTTCACCAACCCCGAAGCGCTGAAGCGCACGATGGAGACCGGGGGCCTCAATCTCGTTCGCGGTCTGCAAAATTTCCTCGAAGACATGGAGCGCCAGGCCGGCGGCAAGAAGCCCTTCGGCGCCGACGCTTTCGCGCCCGGACGCAATCTCGCGACGACGCCCGGCAAGGTGGTCTATCGCAACCGGCTGATGGAGCTCATCCAATATGCGCCGACGACGGAGACGACGCGGCCCGAGCCCGTGCTCATCGTCCCGGCCTGGATCATGAAATATTACATTCTCGATCTCTCGCCGCATAATTCGCTCGTACGCTATCTCGTCGCGCAGGGCTTCACGGTCTTCATGATCTCCTGGAAGAATCCCGGCGCCGACGACCGCGACCTCGACATGGAGGATTATCTCAGGCTCGGCGTCATGGCCGCGCTCGACGTCGTTTCGCGGCTCATGCCGGGCCGCAAGATCCACGCGACCGGCTATTGCCTTGGCGGCACCTTGCTGTCGATCGCCGCCGCCGCCATGGCGCGCGACGACGACCGGCGTCTGCAGAGCCTGACGCTCTTTGCCGCGCAGACCGATTTCACTGAAGCCGGCGAATTGACGCTGTTCATCAATGAAAGCCAGCTCGACTTCCTCGAAGACCTGATGTGGGAGCACGGCTATCTCGACGCCAAGCAAATGGCGGGCGCGTTCCGTCTGCTGCGCTCGAACGATCTCGTCTGGTCCTATGCGCTGAAATCCTATCTCATGGGCGAGCGCGAGCCGATGACCGACCTCATGGCCTGGAACGCCGATGCGACGCGCATGCCCTACAAGATGCATTCGGAATATCTGCGCCAGCTCTTCCTCAATAATGATCTCGCCGAGGGACGGCTGCGCGTCGACGGACGCACCATCGCCGCGCATGACATTCGCGCCCCGATTTTCGCCGTCGGCGCGGAGCGCGACCATGTCGCGCCCTGGCGCTCCGTCTTCAAAATTCATCTGCTCGCGGATACGGAGGTCACCTTTCTCCTGACCACGGGCGGCCATAACGCCGGCATCGTCTCAGAGCCGGCGAAGAAGCGCGGCGGCTATCGGGTCGCGACCAAGACCGAACAGGCCCATTACGCCGACCCAGACGAATGGTTCAGGCTCGCGCCGATGAAGGAAGGCTCGTGGTGGCCGGCTTGGATCGCCTGGTTAGAGGCGCGATCCGGCGCGCCCGTCCCGCCGCCCGTCATGGGTCCCGCGCTTTGCGACGCGCCGGGAACCTATGTGCTGCAGGCGTGAAACGCCTCAAATATGGATTGCGCGGCCGTAAGCCGCGAGCACGCTTTCATGCATCGTCTCCGAGAGAGTCGGATGCGGAAAGATCGTGCGCATCAGCTCTTCCTCGGTCGTCTCCAGATTCATGGCGATGACGAAGCCCTGGATCAGCTCGGTCGCCTCGACGCCGAAGAGATGCGCGCCGAGCAGGCGTCCGCTCTTGGCGTCGAAGATCGTCTTCACCAATCCCTCGGGCTCGCCGAGCGCGATGGCCTTGCCATTGGCGAGATAGGGGAAACGGCCGATCTTCAACTCGAACCCCTGCTCCTTCGCCTTCGCTTCGGTGAAGCCGACGGAGGCGACTTGCGGATGGCAATAGGTGCAGCCGGGCACGCGCGATCGATCGAGCGGATGCGCCGCCGCGCCGGCGATCGCCTCGACGCAGGAAACGCCTTCATGCTCCGCCTTATGGGCGAGCATCGGGCCGCCGGCGACGTCGCCGATGGCGTAAACGCCTTCGACGGAAGTGCGCCCGAGACCGTCGATCTTGATGACGCCATGTTCGAGCGCGACGCCAAGTTGCTCGAGCCCGAGATGTTCGACATTGGCGACGACGCCGGCCGCCGAAAGCGCGCGCTCGACTTCCATCGTTTCAGTCGCGCCATCGGCGCCCTTCAGCGTAACGACGAGGCCGTCGGCCTTTTTCTCGACGCCCGCGACCGTCGTCGCGACGCGAATGTCGATCCCCTGTTTGACGAAGGATTTATGCGCGAGCGCGGCGATCTCTTCATCTTCGGCTGGAAGGATGCGGGGCAGCGCCTCGACCAGGGTCACAGCGACGCCGAAAGTCCGGTAGAAGGAGGCGAATTCGACGCCGATCGCGCCAGCGCCGACGATGAGCAGCGATTTCGGAAAAGCTTCGGGCTTCATCGCTTCGAAATAGGTCCAGATCAATTTCCCGTCCGGCTCCAATCCCGGCAATACGCGCGGGCGCGCGCCGGTCGCGAGAATAATATGCTTCGCGTGATAGACGCCCTCGCCGAGCGTCGCCTTCGGCGCCGGCAATTGCGGCGTCATGGGGGCTTTCGTCGGCGCGCCGACCCGGACTTCGCCCTTGCCCGCAAGCGTCGCCTCGCCCCAGATCACATCGATCTTGTTCTTCTTGAGCAGAAAGGCGACGCCGGCGTTAAGGCGCGCGGCGGCCGCGCGCGAATGGGCGACGATGCCGGCCGCGTCGAACGCAGGCGCGACGCCGACGCCGAATTGCGCGCCTTCTTTCGCGAGCCGATAGATTTCCGCCGAGCGCAACAGCGCCTTGGTTGGAATGCAGCCCCAGTTGAGGCAAATGCCGCCGAGATGCTCGCGCTCGACGACCGCGGTCTTGAGGCCGAGCCGCGCGGCGCGGATCGCGGCGACATAGCCGCCGGGGCCGCCGCCGATGACGATGAGATCGTAATTCTCGCTCATTGCGCGTCCTCGCCGCGGCCCGACTGCGTTCATGAATCATGAACGCGCACTCGAATTTACGCATTTTCCGCGCGGAAGCGGAATCCCTTTCGGCGGAAAACGCGACATCGCGTCCCGCTCTTTTCGATTATGCGTGATCGAGATGAAGGCCGTCAGAGGCGTGGGCGCGGAGCCGATGAAAATGATGCGCGGCGCTGAAGGGCATTACGTTGACGCCAACCACGACGCAGACGGCAAGCTGATCAAATCGGGTCGTAAGAAAAATGCGCGATGACGCGCCCCTCAAGCGCTGCTAGCGCAGCCGTCGATGGTCGTTGACGCGAACGGGGATGGGCCGGAGTTGCGGCTCGGGCGTTTTGACGATGGCCCCCAGCGCCGCACAGGCGCGGTCCAGCAATTTCGCCGAAATTTGGCGCACTCTCGACTTCGATGCCATTTCATCCTCCTGGATGCATGAAATGCATGCCTCGAAGATGAAACCGCCCCGGCGGGAAATTGATCCCGCCAGAAGACGAAAAGTTTGGCGATCGAATCGGCGGGAGGCCGATTGAGGCTTACGCCGCCTGCGGCAGCGCCGACTTCGCCTGCGCGACGATGGCGGCGAAGGCCTCCGGCTGATGAATGGCGAGCTCGGACAGGACCTTGCGGTCCACCGTCACGCCCGCCTTGGCCAGCCCGTCGATGAAGCGCGAATAGGTGAGGCCATGCTCGCGCACGGCCGCGTTGAGCCGCTGGATCCACAGAGCGCGGAAGGTGCGCTTCTTGGCCTTGCGGTCGCGCGTCGCATATTGCATCGAGCGGTCGACGGCGGCCTTGGCGGCGCGGATCGTATTTTTGCGGCGGCCGTAAAAGCCCTTGGCGGCCTTGAGGGTCTTCTTGTGCTTGGCGTGCGAGGTGACGCCGCGTTTGACGCGAGCCATGACGAAACTCCTTAAGAAAGATGCGCGGACAGGTCCCGAGGGCGATTAGCCGTTGGGCAGGAAGTATTTCTTGACGTTGTCGCCGTCGGTCTTGAACAGCACGTTCGTCCCGCGCAGATTTCTAATCTGCTTGTTCGTCCGCTTGATCATGCCATGGCGCTTGCCCTGCTGGGCGTAAACAACTTTTCCTGTGCCGGTGATCTTGAAGCGCTTTTTCGCGCCTGATTTCGTCTTCAGCTTGGGCATTTTGCTCTCCTGGGCCTTGGCCCGTTGTTCTTAAAGCGCCTGCCTCATCCGGCCGGCGCCGCTTCGCGCGAGCGAAAGAACCGCCACGGCAGCCCATCACTGGCCGGGCGGTTCTATGAAGCGGGCCTTATGTCGCAAGGCGCAGGAAAAGGCAAGCCGCCCGCGCCGCAGGCGCTTACGCAAAGCGCAGGTTCACCCGGGATGGGGCGGCCCAGCGTTCCCTGCCGGTTTGAAGCCCAGCGGAAACACGGCTAATAGTTGGGCAGGAAAGGACCTAGGGGCGGGATCAACATATGAATATACATACGTCTGCGGAAGCCGCGGCCGTTGCGGCCGAATGTCCGGTCAATTCCCATAATGAATGGGATCCTTTGGAAGAAATCATTGTCGGTCGCCTGGAGGGCTCGACCATTCCATCCGACCATCCGGTCGTCACCTGCAATATTCCCGGCATGGCCGCCCGCGCCCAATCGCTCGCCGCGGGTTTTCGTTTCCCCAAATTCATGATCGAGCCCGCCCAGGAGGAGCTCGACAATTTCATCAAGGTGCTCGAATCGCTCGGCGTCACGGTGACGCGGCCGGAGCCTTTCAATCACAAGGCGAAATTTTCGACGCCCTATTGGTCCTCGCGCGGCTTCTGCAATTCCTGCCCGCGCGACTCCATGCTCGTCTTCGGCGACGAGATTCTCGAAACGCCCATGGCCTGGCCCTGCCGCTATTTCGAGACGCACAGCTATCGACCGATCCTGAAGGACTATTTTAAGCGCGGCGCGCGCTGGACCTCGGCGCCCAAGCCCCAACTCACCGACGAACTCTTCGACCCCGATTTCACGCTGCCCGAGAAGGGCGAGCCGCTCCGCTACATCCTCACGGAATTCGAGCCCGTCTTCGACGCCGCCGACTTCTTCCGCTGCGGCCGCGATATTTTCGTCACGCGCTCCAATGTGACGAACGCCATGGGCATCGACTGGCTGCGGCGGCATCTTGGCGACGGCTATCGCATCCATGAGATCAAGAGCCGCTGCCCGAACCCGATGCATATCGACACGACGATCCTGCCGCTCGGGCCTGGACGCTTGCTCATCAATCCCGAATATATCGATCCCGACGAATTGCCCGACATTTTGAAGAAATGGGACGTTCTCGTCGCGCCTGAGCCAGATCCGATCAACGACCGCATTCTCAAGATCACGTCCATGTGCGGCAAATGGCTCAGCATGAACATTCTGATGGTCGACGAGAAACGCGTGATCGTCGATCCGCATCACACAAATATGATGCGGCAGATGGAGCAATGGGGCTATGAGCCGATCCCCGCGCCGTTCCTGCATTACGCGGCTTTCGGCGGCGCCTTCCATTGCGCGACGCTCGACGTGCGCCGGCGCGGAACGCTCGAAAGCTATTTCTGACTCGCCAGTCATTCCCGATCGCTTCAACTGAAGCGATCGGGATTTGAACGATTACGGATCGACGCCCCCAAGCCGCAAGCCGACGATCCCGAGCATGATAAAGCCGATCGAGCCGAGCCGCAGCGCCGTCGCCGGCTCGTTGAAGAGATAGACGCCGACGAGCGTCGCCGCCGCGATGCTCGCGCCGGTCCAGGCGGCGTAGGCGGTGCCGGCCGGAATGGTTTTGACGGCGATGCCCAGACAGCCGACGCTCGCCGCCATGAAGAACACCATGACGACCGAGGGCCAAAGCCGCGTGAATCCGTCGGCGTATTTCATGCCGACGAGCCAGCCGACTTCGCACACGCTGCCGATAAAGAGGATGACCCAGTCCATCTAACCGTCCTTCTCTCGCTGTCCCGGCGCCTGCGCGCGTCGCCGCCTTCGATCTCGCGCCTTGTGGGTTCCGGGGCGGATTTCGTCAAGCTCGTCCGCGCAACGCGCCGCCATTTACATAGCGCGGCGAAGATCGAAGCGGCGAGCGACAACGCTATGAGCGGCGCTGCAAGAATCGCGACGCTTTTCGACGTCGTCGTCACGCCGCGAGCCGCCCCGCGGCAAGGCCGGCGCGATAGGACAGAGCCTCGGCGAGATGCCGGCGGCCGACCGCTTCGGCGCCGTCGAGATCGGCGATGGTGCGCGCCAGCTTCAACACGCGATGAAAGCCGCGGGCGGTGAGCGCGAAACGCTCCGAAGCCTCGCGAATGAGCGCCGTCCCCGGCGCATCGAGCTTCGCGACGCGCTCGATCACAGCCGCCGGCGCGCCGGCGTTGGCGCCGATATGCGGCAGGCCGATCGCCTCATAGCGCGCGCGCTGAATTTCGCGGGCGATCGCGACGCGGGCCGCGACCTCGCGCGAGCCTTCCGCGGGCGGGGGCAGCACGAGATCGGCGGCGGTCACGGCCGGCACTTCGATCTGCAGATCAAAGCGATCGAGCAGCGGGCCGGAAAGCCGCGCCTGATATTGCGCGACGCAGCGCTCATTGGGCTGTCGCTTGCAGGCATAGCCAGGATCGAGCGCATATCCGCAGCGGCAGGGATTCATCGCCGCGACGAGCTGGAAGCGCGCCGGATAGACGGCGCGATGATTGGCGCGCGAGATGGCGATCTCGCCCGTCTCGAGCGGCTGGCGCAGACTGTCGAGGACTTGCGGCTGAAACTCCGGCAGTTCGTCGAGAAACAGCACGCCATTATGCGCGAGCGAAATCTCGCCGGGCTTCGCATGCGTTCCGCCGCCGACGAGCGCCGGCATGGAGGCCGAATGATGCGGCGCGCGAAAAGGGCGACGATCCGTCAATTCGCCGCCCGCGATTTGTCCGGCGATGGAATGGATCATCGAGACTTCGAGCAATTCGCGCGGGGTGAGCGCCGGCAGGATCGAGGGCAGCCGCGCCGCGAGCATGGATTTGCCGGCGCCGGGCGGCCCGCTCATCAGGAGATTATGGCCGCCGGCGGCGGCGATCTCCAAAGCGCGCTTGGCGCTTTCCTGTCCCTTGATGTCGGAAAGGTCGGGCTGGTCGGTCGCAAGCTTGCGCGTCGCGGGCTCCGGCCGCGCCAGAACCTGCGCGCCCTTGACGTGATTGACGAGCTGAATGAGCGAGCGCGGCGCGATGATGTCCATGTCGCGCGACGCCCAGGCCGCTTCCGGCCCGCAGTCGCGCGGACAGATGAGTCCGAAGCCCCGCGCATTGGCCGCGACCGCCGCCGGCAGCACGCCGGCGACGGGCGTCAGCGTGCCGTCGAGCGCAAGTTCGCCGAGCGTGACGAAGCCGTCGAGCGCGTCTGAAGGAATCGCGCCGATCGCCGCCATGACGCCGAGCGCGATGGGGAGATCGTAATGGCTGCCCTCCTTCGGCATATCGGCGGGCGCGAGATTGACGGTGATGCGCTTGGCCGGCAAAGCGAGGCCGGAGGCGATGAGCGCGGCGCGCACGCGCTCGCGCGACTCGGCGACGGCCTTGTCGGCGAGGCCGACGACGTTGAAGACGACGCTGCCGCTCGAAATCTGCACTTGAACGTCGACGGGGCGCGCCTCGACGCCTTCGAAAGCGACTGTCGCAACGCGCACCGCCATGACCGTCTCCTCAAAAAATAAACCGCCATCGGCGAACGCCGGCGCCCAGCGAAAATCCTCGCGCAAGCCTAATCGCCCAGCCCGGGCGTAGGCGATGTTACACTTTACGTACCAAGAACGAGGCGTTATAGAATTTGGCCGTCACGCCCCCGTTGATTTGAGCGAACCGTTTAAGTCGCTATTCGGGGGGAATTTGGCCCCTGGAATACCTATGCGCTACATATATCTTGACGAGGCTGGCACTTCAGCGCGGGAGCCGGTCACTGTCGTCGTAGGGGTAATTACGAAGCCGGATGATCATTGGGCAGCTGTCCGCAAAGAAATTTCTGATTTAGTAACTACTGTTCCTGAGAGATACCGCCAAAATTTTCATTTCCATGCAAAGTCTATCTGGGGGGATAAAAAATATCGCGAAGACTGGGCAATAGAGGATCGTCTGAAGCTCATAGCTGCATTCGCGGCGATACCAGTGAAGTTTGGATTGAGTATAGCGCTTGGTAAAATACGCAGGGATGCTGGGGACCAAGATATTATTGATCAAGTTGGGTTGAATGGCCATTTTTCATTATCGCAGTGGCACCACGCGCGGGCGTTCATGCAATGTGCGCTGCAAGCTGATGCCTATTTAAGAGAGAGGTGTGACAAAGAAGAAATTGCTACATTAATTGCAGAAGATGTTCCAGATATGCGATCTAAACTCAGGGGTATGTTCGAAATTACTAAAACTCTTTATGTTCCTCCGCATCTTCTTGAAATTAACGGCAGATACCGGCAAGGTATTTCACAAATACAGGACGGGGTTCAATTTGCTGAAAAGTCACAAGCCCCAATTTTGCAGGTGGCCGACGCGTGCGCCTTTTGCTTCAGAAGATTCTTCTCAGAGCAGAGCTATGGCGAAGAATTGACCCGTTCCATGGGTGTTCAATTGAATTTGAGTGAATGGTCGGGCCCATGCAGCTCCGCCATTTTTACAAAGGACCCTATTAAGCGCATCTCGCCTTATCCTCTCAATTTTCCGGGCGGTGAATTATGAGACATAATGCTAGATTTTGGAGTGGTCGTCACGCTCTTGAAGGCCCTATCAAAATCGCTAGGATTTTCTGATGCTTCAACTTCGCGTGCCATCGCGACGAAGCACTTATACTGCGCTTCGTCGCTTAATTTGGCCTTAGGCTTTGGCTTTCTTCGCGGCTTTCCATCGCCGCATTTGGCGGCTTTCGCCATAGAGTGCTCTTTCAGTAGCGAGCCGTTTGATAGGTGAGCCGCTTGCCCTTGAAACCTTCTAGGGCGAGTTCGGCCCGCGCCACATCATCTATGCCGACTTTTTCGCGATTGGAGTAGCGAAAGTCAAATTCGGCCAGATAGCGATGCAGGTGGCGTTCGCTGCAATGCTGATAGACGCCTTTCATGCCGCGCTTGAAAATCGAATAGTAGCCCTCGACGGTGTTGGTGGTGATGATCTTCGCGCCATCGCGGCGAACATATTCTTCGGCGGTGTGGTTCACGCTGTCATGGCTAGAGAAACCACCATCCTTGTTGAGGTTCTTATACCAGCTAGCAGTGTCGGTCATGACGGCGGTTTCGCGCGCAACGTTCGCGCGAATGATCGGCATGAGGGTGCCAACGGTAGTCCCGTCCACATGCCAGCTACGGGCGCGACCGCCGCGCTCGACAAGGGTCAGGACGATGTTGCGGAATTGGAAGCCGTGAAGACCCTTGCGTGGGGGCGAGCCCTCTTGGCGGCCGATAAGAGTCTCGTCAATTTCGATGGTGACGCCATTGCCGCCCAGCGGCGACAAGTCGCCAGATCGCATCGCCTCACGGATGCGATGGGTCAGGAACCACGCGGTTTTCATGCTGCAAGATAGCATCCGCTGAATTTGGCGGGTCGAAATGCCCTTCTTACTGGCGCACATCAGATGGATGACCTGCAACCAAAGATGCAGCGCCAGATGAGACGACTCGAAGATAGTCCCCATGCGCACGGTGAACGGCTTGCCGCACTCGTAGCACTTGATAAGCCCCTTGCGGGTGGTTTTGCCCTGCATCCGGCGCATGCGCTTCTCATCGGCGTTTCCGCAATGATGGCAAACCGGGCCGTTCGGCCAAAGGCGCGACTCGACGTAAGCGAAAGCCGCGTCTTCGTTCTGAAATTGCGGGGCATTGAGAACCGAGGCGGCCATAGCTTTGAACTCCGATGCTCAAAACCTACATCTTGGCGCTTGGTATGTCAAGTGTAACATCGCCCGGGCGTAGCAAGAACAATGTGAGAACATTTGCCATATTCGCGGCTTGGCGAAATATAATTTGCTTCTCTCGCCAAGTCGGTCGGATATTCGGCGAGCGCGTCTTCCACGACCCGCGCCTTTGAAAGAAATAATGACGCCAAGGAAAGTGAGAGATAGATGAAAAAGAGAATGCTTCTTGCGCTCGCCCTGGCGGCGGGCCTTGCCGCGCCGGCCTACGCCCTGCCGGTCGCCCCGGTCGCGGGCGACTCTCCGATCGAACAGGTTTACGGCGGCTGCGGCCCCTACGGCCATCGTGGACCCTATGGCGGCTGCCGGTGGGGTGGACAATGGGGCGGTTATCGCTTTGGACGTCCCTGCCCGCCCGGCTTCCATCTTGGACCTTACGGCCGCCGCTGCTGGCCGAACTAATCCGTTTTTGACGAAACCTTGCCGGGGCGAAGCGCTCGCCCCGGTCGCGTCGCCACATTTTCGCGGACGGTCCGCGGATCGCCCGCCAGGCTTGAAAGCGTTTAGGCTCCCGCCAGAATCTCTTTAAAATGAGAGGCTCGCCCCATGTCCCTTCCCCTTAAGAAAACGTCGGCTCTCGCCGCGCTGGTCTTCCTTGGCGCGTGGACCGCGTCCTTTTCCGCACAGGCCGCGAGATGCGGTTCGGGCCCCGGCGGCTTCGAGACATGGAAGCGCGAGTTCGCCGACGAAGCGGAGTCGCGCGGCATCGGCCAGGCGGGGATTTCGGCGCTGATGAACACGCATTACAACGCCCCGACGATTTCCGCCGACCGGGGTCAGAAGAGCTTTCATCTTTCGCTCGACCAGTTTCTGGCGAAGCGCGGCGGCTCCGCCATCGTCGCGCGCGGCCGCGCGCTCAAGCAGTCTCAGGCCGCGCTTTTCTCATCCATCCAGCAGCGCTATGGCGTGCCGCCGGGACCGCTCCTCGCGATCTGGGGAATGGAGACCGGATTTGGCGCCGTGCATGGCAATCAGCATGCGCTCTCGGCCGTCGCGACGCTCGCCTATGATTGCCGGCGTTCGGATTATTTCGCCGACCAGCTCTATGCCGCGCTGACGCTGGTGGACCGCGGCGCGCTGTCGCCGAATGCGCGCGGATCCATGCATGGCGAGATCGGCCAGACCCAGTTCCTGCCCAAGAATATCCTGAACTACGGGGGCGGCGGCAATCTCGACAACTCCGCCGCGGCGCTCTACGCCACGGCGAATTTCCTGCAGGCGCACGGCTGGCGCGCGGGCGGCGGCTATCAGCCGGGCGAATCCAACTTCGGCGCGATTCAGGCGTGGAACGCCGCCACGGTCTATCAGCGGGCGATCGCGCAGATCGGCCGGCAGATCGACGGCGGTTCGGAATAGCGACGCCCCCGAGGGGCGCCGCGTCGCTCATTCCGCGGGCGTCGCCTCGGGTCCCGGATCGTGATCCGGATCGCTCTTTGGCGGCGTCGGCGCCTTCTTCACAGGCTCGGGCGTGCGGCGGCGATGCACGAGATAGATGAAGAACGCCGCGATCGTGCCGAGCGTCAGGCTCGCATAGATAGGCAGGTCGCGCATGAAGCTCATGCCGACCGAGAAGGGGAAGCGCGACACCCAGCGCTCGCCGTGATCGCCCGTCACCGTGACGATGCCGACGAAATATCCCGGCTCGGTGAAATTGTGCTCGAAATTGACCGTGCCCGTCGGATAGCTCTTGGGCGGCTGATAGGCGATGGTGACCGCTTCGAGATTTTCGTTTTCCTTATCCTCGCCGCCGACATCCTTGACGATGCGCAGCTCGATCTTCATGTCGCGCAGCTCGTCCTGCTCGGCGTCGAGCGCCATGATCATCGGCCCCGTGGCGGGAATGTCCTCGCAAAACTCGTTCTTCGAGGCCTCAGGCAGATAGCCGGTAAAATTCATGATGTCCGGCCCGACGAATAGCCGGCAGCGGCCCTCCGCCGCGCCAAGACGCCCATGCGCCTGCGCCGGGACGCTCGCCCCGAGGCAAAAGGCGGCGATCGCGGCGGCGCAAACGAGTTTCAGGCAGGCGCGGCCAGCCGGCCGAGCGGGGACGCGCAAAGCAGAGATCGCAACTCCCGCGACCGGCCTCGAAGAGGCGTCGGGATCGCCATCACGCATATTTCCCTCCTGGGTTCATGCGAAAAGGACACGCAACGCTCGGGGACGAGCTTGCGCCGCACGAGCTCCCGGAGCCGAGCAAGGGGGTCGGACGACGCCCTTTTGTTTGATGTTAGCGGATTTTGCGGCGCCGGCAAGCGTGCGGCGATCAGCCGCTATGCCGTATTGCAAAAAAATATGCGACTCTGGCTGACAAAGCAGGCCCTATCGGCCCGGGGCGCGCGCGAAGGCAGGGAGGCAAGCTTTCGCTGCGGCGCAATAAAAGACGCGAATCGGGCGGAAAACGCCCAAAAGCACATGAACACAATGGCGTTTAATGAATGCGCCCCGTTTGATAAAAGCGCGCGGTGTTGCGAATAACGCCGAACCGGCGCCCCCGCGCGTCGCCGTAAAATGCTAAATAATCGTCTTAAGAACACCTTAACAAGAGTTCATCCACAGACGGCTTGCCACGCAATTGAAGCGAAGCCATATTCCGGGCGAGGCTCGAAGCCGCGCGACCCTGTCCTTACGCGCGATAGCAGAGCCATGAGAGATCGAGAGGATCAAATGTCCAATTTCGACCGCAACACCAGCTTCGGTTACGGGCGCGGGGTCGCGCGGCCGACGACGGCCGAGATCGACCAGGGCCTGCGCGCCTATATGCTCGGCGTCTATAACTATATGACGCTCGGCCTCGCCGTGACCGGCGTCGTGGCGCTCGGCGTCTATATGCTGGCCGTCGAGAAGGTCGCGCCCGGCGCCATCGCGCTGACGCCCTTCGGCCACGCGCTCTATGCGACTCCCCTGCGCTGGGTGGTGATTCTGTCGCCGCTCGCCTTCATCTTCTTCCTCGGCGCGCGCGCCAATTCGATATCGGCGGGGACGGCCCGCAATCTCTTCATCGCCTTCGCCGCGGTGATGGGACTGTCGCTCTCTTCCCTGCTGCTCGTCTTCACCGGCGTCTCCATCGCGCGGGTGTTCTTCATCACGGCGGCGGCTTTCGGCGGCCTGAGCCTCTATGGCTACATGACGCAGCGCGATCTGTCGGCCTTCGGCTCCTTCCTGGTGATGGGCGTCTGGGGCCTCGTGATCGCCGGCCTCGTCAATCTGTTCCTGCAGTCGAGCGGCCTCCAATTCGCGCTCTCGATCATCGCGGTTCTGGTCTTCGCCGGCCTCACGGCCTGGGACACCCAGAACATCAAGGACATGTATTACGAGAGCGACGGCTATGAGGTCGCGCAGAAGAAGAGCATATTCGGCGCGCTTTCGCTCTATCTCGACTTCATCAACATGTTCCAGTCGCTGCTGTTCCTGTTCGGCCAGCGCAACGACTAAATCTTTCGCCCCGCATGACGGAGCCCCGCTTCGGCGGGGCTTTTTTCTGTCTGAGCGTTCGGCCTCTCCCGGCGCGCCGCGCTAGGCGCAGCGAAGGACGCCAGACCCTTATAACGAGGATTGAAATGGCGGACGTGACATTCCCGGCGGCGGCGGCGGCGGGACTCCTGTCCTTTCTTTCTCCCTGCGTGCTGCCGCTGGTGCCGCCCTATCTCACCTATCTCGCCGGCGTCAGCATGGAGGACCTCGAAATCGAGACGCGCTCGGCGGCGCGGCGAGACATTCTCTTTTCCTCCATCCTCTTCGTGCTGGGCTTCACCACGGTCTTCGTCGCGCTCGGCGCCACGGCGAGCGCCTTCGGCGGCGTGCTGCGCGCCAATCTGCATATCCTCTCCTGGGCCGCGGGCGCCGTCATCATCCTGATGGGGCTGCACTTCATTGGCATCTTGAAAGTCGGCCTGCTCTATCGCGAGAAGCGCGCCGAGATCACCAAGCCCATGGGGCTGTTTGGCTCCTATGTGATGGGCCTCGCCTTCGCCTTCGGCTGGACGCCCTGCATCGGTCCCATTCTCGCGGCGATCCTCGCCGTCGCCGGCGCTCAAGAGACGGTGCCTCTGGGCGCCGCCCTGCTCGCGACCTATTCGCTCGGACTCGGCCTGCCTTTCATCGCCGCCGGCTTCGCGCTCGGACGCTTCCTCGCTTTCGTCGCGCGCTTTCGCAAGCATTTCGGCAAGGTCGAAAAGATCGTCGGCGCGGCGCTCATTTTGACCGGCGTCGCATTCCTGAGCGGCGGCGTGCAGGACATGTCCTTTTGGCTGCTCGAGACCTTTCCCGGCCTGGCGAAGCTTGGATGAACGCAGGGCCAGCGGACGCCTTACACGACAAGCACCGCCTGCCGGAGATCGACCGGCTGCGCGGCCTCGTCATGGCGCTCATGGCGCTCGATCACATACGCGATTTTTTCGACGCGGACACTCTGCGCTTCTCGCCGACCGATCTCGATCACACTTATCCTTTTCTCTTCTTGACGCGCTTCGTCACGCATTTCTGCGCGCCGACCTTCACCCTGCTCGCCGGCGTCGGCGCCTATCTCTATGGCGAGAAGGTCAAGGACGCGGGCGCGCTGTCGCGCTTTCTCGCGACTCGCGGCCTCTGGCTGATCTTTCTCGACGCCTTCATCGTCAGCCCCCTTTGGAGCCTGGGCTTCGGGCGCATTGAACTTGGCACGCTCTGGGCGATCGGCTGCGGCCTTCTTGCCCTCGCCGGCTTGTCGCTTCTGCCGCTGCGCGCGACGCTCGGCGTGGGCCTCGCCATCATCTTCGGCCACAATCTCCTCGACGGCGTCCACGCAGCCGATCTTGGCGCCTTCGGCCCCTGGTGGAGCCTGCTCCATGACCGCGGGCCGCTGCCGCTTGGCGTTCCTGGCTCCGTGCTCTATCCGGCATTGCCATGGATCGGCGTCGCGGCGCTGGGCTTTGGCATGGGCCCGCTGTTCCTCGAGTCGAAGAAGCGGCGCGACCATGCGCTGCATCTCGGCGGCGCGGCGGCGCTCGTCCTCTTCGTCCTGTTGCGCGCCTCAAATATTTACGGCGACCCGCGCCCCTGGAGCGCGCAAAGCGACGCGCTCTTCACCCTGCTCTCCTTCCTCAATGTGACGAAATACCCGCCTTCGCTGCTCTATCTACTTGTCACGCTCGGCGGCGCGGCCCTCGCCCTGCCGGCGCTGGAGCGCATGGGCAAAGGGCTTTTGGGGCGTCTGGGCGGCGCGCTCGATCTTTTCGGACGCACGCCGCTCTTTTTTTACGTCCTGCATCTTTACCTCGGCGCCGCCGCCGCCCTCGCGCTGGCTCTGGCGCGCGGCTATACGCTGGCGGACATCGGCGCCTTCGTGAAGTCGAGCGCCCCGCCGGCCGAGTTCGGCGTCGGGCTCCTTGGCGCCTATGTCGTCTGGATCGCAGCGGTTTTCGTCCTTTATCCCGCATGCCGCTGGTTCGCGGGCGTCAAGCGCCGACGGCGCGACTTGTGGTGGCTCAGCTATCTTTGAGGATCGATATGCGTCAAATTGTCGCAAATAACGATCATTAAACTTGGCGCAGAAGCCGCCTTGGTTGCAGCGCGGCGCGCCTGTATAGAGGACTCGACCCGAGAGCGTTATTCCCCGCTCCTACAGGTCTCGTCCCAGAAACGGGAGATTAAATGCTCGAAAAACTGGTCGCCTTTTGCCTCCGCTGGCCCTGGGCCGTGGTTTTCCTCACGCTCTGCCTGACGGTCGGCGGCGTCTATGTGACGATCGAGCGATTCGCGATCAACACCGAGACCGGCGATCTTTTCTCGGCCGACATCCCGTGGCGCAAGAACGAAGCGGCGCTTTACAAGGCCTTTCCGTCGCTTCTCGACGTGATCGTCGTCGTCATCGACGCCAAGACGGGCGAGGAGGCGGACGACGCGGCCAAGCGCCTCAACGACGCGCTGCAAGGCAAACCGAACGTCGCCCGCGTCTGGCGGCCGGATGACCATGAATTCTTCCGCCAGAACGGACTTTTGTTCCTGCCGCTCGCCGACATCGAGAAACATGTCGGCGTGATGATCGGCCAGCGCTCGGTGCTGCAGCCGCTCGCCGAAGACCCCACCCTGCGCGGCCTGTCGAATGTGCTCGTCGGCAATCTCAAATCGGCGTCGGGCGGCGAGCGCACGATGAAAATGTATCTCGCCGGCGTCGAGGAATTTTCGCGGGTGTTCGAGGCGACGCTCGCCGGCCAGAAGGCGGAGGTCGACTGGAGCAAGCTGCTTGCCTCGGGCGGCGGCGCTGCGCCGACCGCGCCAGAAATGGACAAGCGCCGCATCGTGATCGTCAAGCCGATCATCCAATATTCCGATCTTCAGCCCGGCGGGGAACAGATCCGTCTGGTGCGCGACGCCGCGGCCGCCCTCCATCTCGACGAAGAACACGGGATCAAGTTGCGCCTGACCGGTCAGGTGCCGCTCGCCGACGACGAATTTTCCACCATCTCGGAGAATATGGCGTTCAACACGATCGGCATGCTCGCCGTGGTGACGCTCATTCTCTTCGCGGCGCTGCGTTCGCCGAAGCTTATTCTCTCGGTGCTCCTCACGCTGCTCGCCGGCCTCGCCATCACGTCGGGACTCGGCATTCTGATGATCGGGCAGTTCAACCTGATCTCGGTCGCCTTCATGGCGCTGTTCATCGGTCTCGGCGTCGATTTCGGCATTCAGTTCGCGACCCGCTATCGCGAAGAACGGCATGGCGACAATGATCTCGAACGCGCGCTGCTTGCGGCGACGCGCGGCATCGGCGGTTCGCTGACGCTCGCGGCGGTGTCGCTGCTCGCGGGTTTCTTCTGCTTTCTGCCGACCTCCTTTCGGGGCGTCTCCGAGCTTGGCCTCATCGCCGGCGTCGGCATGATCGTCGCCTATATCGCGACGCTCACCTTCCTGCCGGCGGCGATCAAGCTGTTGCGTCCGAGCGCCGAACATGTGCCGATCGGCGCCGCCTCGCTCGCGACGGTGGACCACTGGATCGCCCATCACAGGCTCTTCGTGCTCATCGCCACCGCCGTCGTCGTGCTCGCTGGCATGCCGGCGCTCATGCATCTGACCTTCGACTCCAATCCGATGAATCTGCGCGACCAGAAAGTCGAATCGGTCGCGACCTTCCTCGACCTCACAAAGGACCCCAAGACCGCGCCGAACAAGATCGAGGCGCTTGCGCCCTCGCTCGACGCCGCGCGCGAATTGGAGAAGAAAGTCTTGGCGCTTCCGGAAGTCGATCACGTCGATTCGATCGATTCGCTCATTCCCAAGGAGCAGACCGAAAAGCTGGCGCTCGTCGACATGGCGGTCTCGCAATTGCGCGGCGTCCTCGACCCGAAAGTCAAACCCGCGCCGAGCGACGCCGAGACGGTGAAGGCGCTGACCGCCGCCGCTAAGGCGTTGCGGCGCGCCACGGCGAAAAGACCCATTCCCGAACTCAACCGCTTCGCCGACGATCTCGACGCGCTCGCCAAGGCGAGTCCGGAGACGCGCGTCGCCGCGCGCGAGGCGGCATTCGACGGCTTCAACAAAATGGTCGCCGAAATCCGTCAGGCGCTCGACGCCAAGCGCGTCACCGTGGATAATCTGCCGCAGGATTTGCGCCGCGACTGGATTTCGGACACGGGCGCGGTGCGCGTCGAAGTCACGCCCAAGGGCGACAGCAACGACCGCGTCGTGATGACCAAATTCGCCGCGGCGATCCAGACCATCGCGCCGGACGCGAGCGGCCCGCCGGTGATCGTGTGGGAAGCGCAAAAGACCATCACCCGCGCCTTCCTCGAAGCCGGCCTTTACGCCTTTGTCGCGATCTTCATCATATTGGTGGTGGCGCTGCGCAATCCGATCGACGTCGCGCTCACGCTCGGCCCGCTGGTGCTTGCGGGCATTATGAGCCTACAGGCCGCCGATCTGCTCGGCATGTCGCTTAATTTCGCCAATATCATTGCGCTGCCGCTGATGTTCGGCGTGGGCGTCGCCTTTCACATCTATTACGTCATCGCCTGGCGCAAAGGCGTCGTCGATATGCTGGCCTCGAGCCTGACGCGGGCGATTTTCTTTAGCGCCCTCGTCACCGGCGTGGCCTTCGGCAGCCTCTATCTCTCGAGCCATCCCGGCACGTCGAGCATGGGCGCCTTACTTACGATATCTTTGTTCTTCACGCTGCTCGCGGCTTTCATCATCGTGCCGGCCTTCCTTGGGCCGCCGCGAGCGCCATCTCCTGATGCGCGCGAGACGACTTGACTGAGCAGGCGACCTGCATTTTGACGATACCGGCGAAATGCAGCGTGATCTCAGAGTCGAATCGGATGGCCGCAACCAAGAAAAGGGCCGACGGCATGAAAAAAGCACTTCTTTGCATCGCTGCGGCGGCGACCCTATGCGCGCCGACGGCCGCGCACGCCGTCGACGCCATTTATGGCGTCTGGGTGCGCGAGGGCCATCCCGACGACAAGCTCGAATTTTATGACTGCACGGGCAAGCTCTGCGCCAAGGGAATCGAGCCGATGCCCGACGGTTCGCCGCCGCCGCAAGTCCTGCGCAACGCCGCCAAATCCGCGCCCAATTATTGGGAGGGCGAAATCTTCGATCCCGAAGGCGGCAAGACCTACATCGGCAAGATCAAGCTTGATACGCCCACGTCGCTGACGATGACAGGCTGCCTCGTCGCCTTCCTGTGCCAGAGCGAGACATGGACGAAAGTCTCCGGCCCGACGAAGCCCGCGGCGGAAGTCAAGCCCGCCGCGCCGGCACAGCCCGCGAAGCAGGAGGCGAAGGAGCCCGCCAAGGAGCCGGCCGCTGCCGCCAAGGAGCCAAGCGAGCCTGCCAAGGAGGCGCAAAAGCCGGCGGCCAAGGAGGCCACCAAGCCGGCCGCGAAACCGGCGGCCGCCAAAGCCAAGCCCGCCGCCCATGCAGCGCCGCCCGCTGGCGAGGCGCAATAGCGCGCGATCGCCAATCATCATTTCGCGCGCGGACGCGCGCGTTGGACCTGGTGAGGCTTTGAGACCGCCGCAGCGCCGCCGCCGCGGCGGAAGAGGTTGCTGGCGTCCCGCCCCAATGGCTCCGCCTTGTCCGTAAGTCCGGATTGGGGCATATTTTTCCGCCTCGCCGGCAACTAATAGAGAAACGGCGGCAATTGGGGAGAGATGGCGATGATTACTCGACGATTGACAATTGCTCTCATGGGTTTTTGGCTCGCGCTATTCGCCGCGCCGCAAGTCGTTCTCGCCGCCAACGAACACCTCGAACAGGCGATCAGCGAGACGAAAAAAGCTATCGAATATGGGGAAGAACCGCATCACGCCTCGTCGTTCATCGAGCACGTCGAGAACGCAATCGGTCACGCCGAATCCGCCCAGAAGCAGGAACCCAGCCTCCACATCGAGCGCGGCATCAAGCATTTGCGTAGCGCGAAGAAAATCGCCTACGACACCCACTCCACCCGACGCCTGAAGGCCGCCGCCAAACATGCCAAGAAAGCTCTGAGCGAGTTCGAAGCGGTCAAATAAGCAGAAGCGCGACGGCGACGCCTGGCTCCGCCAATAATACGATCATCAGGATGTCCGGCGGATTGGCGCTGCGCTTTCCATAAAGCGCGGCGCCAGCGCCAAACGCCCGCATCGTCATAGACGCGCCAGAGACGTTAGCAATTTCACGCCGGATTCTGGACGATCCGCCGCAAGCGATAAAGAAACGTCGTGGTCAATCGCGACGCCTTCACGGGAAAATTGGGAAGTCCCAAAATGATCTTCGTTTGGCGCCGCCTGGCGTGTCGTCGCCGGGGGCGCCTTAACGATCGGTAACTTGACGCTCGCGCCGACGCGGGCGAGCTTAGAATTCACAGTTTTCGGAAGCGTTGACGGCCAACGCCCATTCCCACTTCGGCGCTTTAAAAGGCTTGGGACTCGCCGGTCTTTGACGATCGGGGCGCCTTCGGCCGGCTGCGCGGCCGAGCGTTGAGCTCTTTCCGCGGCGGCGGCGGGCGCTTAAGGAAGAGGGACGCTCGGCCGTTCGCCGTTTTGTTGGGACCTCAGCTCAATTGACCGCGTCCGCCCTGTTCCGTCTTTTTCAAAGCCCCGCCCTGCTCGCCGCGTGCTGCGGGGCGCCGGTTCTCTCGGGCTGCGACCTCGAATGGAATAAGCCCGACATTTCGGCGCCGCCGCCGGCGCGGTTTCGCGAGGCGAAGCCCCAGCCCGAGCCGCCCATTCCGAGCGGACGCGACTTCGCGGTGAAGTTCGGCTCGAAGGAGCTGACGAAACTTGTCGAGCGCGCGGTCGACGACAATCTCGACCTCGCGGCGGCGGTCGCCCGGATCGAACAGGCCGACGCGCAGTCGCGGGTTTCGAGCTCGGCCATGTGGCCCTCGATCTCGATGACCGACATTGTCCGCACGACGCGCACCCCCGGGACGACGATCAACGTCGGCTCGGCGAGCTCCGGGTTCAACGCCGCGACGACAAGTTCGAGCTCGAGTTCAAGCTCGACGTCAAGCTTGACGAGCTCCGGGTTCCGCCCCCGGAATTTCGGCTTTTTCCAGCTTGGCCTGACGGCGAGCTATGAAATCGACTTCTGGGGCAAGAACGAGGACGCTTCCAAGGCCGCGCGGATGCTCTCCAATGCTTCGCGCTTCGATCGCGACGTTGTTGAGATTTCGACCGTCGCCGCCACGCTCAACGCCTATTTTCAGGTTCTGACCGCCCAGGATCGTCTGGCCATCGCCAATCAGAACGTCGCCATCGCCCAACGCGTCTATGACGCGGTGGCGGCGCGCCTCGAGGTTGGCACGGCGACCGTGCTCGACACGTCCCAGCAGGAGTCGGTGCTGGCGCAGGAGCGCGCCACGATCCCGCCGCTGGAGCAGACCCTGCGCCAGACCCGCAACACGCTCGCGGTGCTCATCGGCGAGCGGCCGGAGAACGTCAATGTGAAGGGCGGCTCGCTGACGCGCCTGACTTTTCCCCGCGTCGCGCCGGGTCTGCCTTCAGAGGTGTTGCTGCGCCGCCCCGATGTGGCGGCGGCCGAGGCCAGGCTCGCGTCGTTTGAATTCTCGGTGCTGCAGGCGCGCGCCGCGTTTTTTCCGTCGGTCACGCTCACCGGCCTCCACGGCTTCCAGAGCGCGCTTTTGTCGACCCTCGTCATGCGCCCCGACGCCATCGCCTATCAGGTCGCCGGCACGCTTACCCAACCGATTTTCGACGGTTACAATTTACAAGGACAATATGAGTTACAAAAGAGCCGCTATGCCGAACAGGCGGCGCTCTATCGCAAGCAGATTCTGACCGCGCTGTCCGACACGGAGAACGCCCTGATCGCGGTCAAGGAGACGGAGCGTCAGGTCAAGCTGCAGGGAGACGCCGTGGCGGCGGCGCGGCGCGCCTTGGAGGCCGCCGAAGTGCGGCTCGCTGAAGGGACGATTGACATCGTGACAATGTCGACCACGGAGACGACCTTTTTCCAGGCGCAGGACCAGCTCGCCCTCGCCCGGCTGGCGCATTTCCAGGCGGCGACGAGCCTCTATCAGGCGCTTGGCGGCGGTTGGTCGCCGACCACCCGCGAACTTGAGATTGCGCGCGCCAACGCCGTTTATGAAACCGACAAGGGACCCTGGCCATGATCCGCGCGAACCGGCGGCTGATCCTGGCTGTCGGCGCGCTGGCGCTGGTCGTCGGCCTCGCTTTCGCCTATCGGGGCGGCTGGCTGCCGGGCTTTTCTGGAGGCGGGACGGGCAATCAGTCGGGCCGCGACGGGCCGCGCCGCGAAACGACCGTCACGGTGACCACCGCCGAGGTCCGCCTCGCCGACGTGCCTGTGACGATCGACGCGGTCGGTACGGTGCAGGCGCTCAATACGGTGACGATCCGCACCCAGGTCGACGGACAGTTGCTCCGACTCCGCTTCTCGGAAGGCCAGGATGTGCGCAAGGGCGACATCCTCGCCGAGATCGATCCCGCCCTCTATCAAGCCCAATACGACCAGGCGGTCGCCAAAAGGGCGCAAGACGAGGCCAATCTCGCCAACGCCCGCGTTGACCTCACACGCTATGAGAAGCTCGTCGTCAGCCATTACGCCTCTAAGCAGCAGCATGCGACGCAACAGGCGCTGGTCGCGCAGCTCGAAGCGCAGGTGCGCGCCGATCAGGCGGCGATTGAAAACGCCAAGACGACGCTCGATTACGCCACCATCCGGTCGCCGATCGACGGCCACGCCGGCATCAGGCTCGTCGACGTGGGCAATATCGTCCATCCCTCCGACCCGACCGGCATCGTCGTCATCACCCAGTTGAGGCCCATTTTCGTCGTCTTCACTCTGCCGCAGCAGACGCTGCCGGCGGTGCAGAAGGCGCAGACGCAGGGAGCGGCCAAGGTCGCCGCGCTCGGCCCCGATAACGCCAGCGTGATAGAGACCGGCGAATTATCGGTGATTGACAATCAGATCGACCCGCAGACGGGCACGGTGCGCTTGAAGGCGACCTTCCCCAATCCCAATCTCTCGCTATGGCCGGGCCAGTTCGTGAATGTGCGGCTGACGCTCGACTTGCTCAAGGATGTGGTGACGGCGCCGAGCCCCGCCGTGCAGCGCGGGCCGAATGGGGCTTTCGTCTATGTGCTGGGCGACAATAACGTAGCGCGATTGCGCATGGTGACGACGGGCCGCCAGGACGAGAAGATCGCCGTGATTACGTCGGGGCTGGAGCCCGGCGAGACCGTCATTACCAGCGGCTTCTCGCGGCTTTTCGACGGGGCCGAGACGCGGGTCGTTAACGCGCAAGCCCCGCCAGCGGAGGCTCCGCCCACCGCGGGCGGCGTCCCGCCGCTGGATCGCGGCGCCGGAGAGAGCCCGCGGCGCGAACGCGGCGCGCGCAGCAATGGCGCGCGCATAAGGTAAGGCGAGCAAACGCAGCGATGAATGTATCGTCGCCCTTCATTCAACGGCCGGTGGCGACGTCGCTTATGGCGTTCGCCGCTCTGCTGTTTGGCGTGCTGGCCTATCTGCGGCTTCCTGTCTCGCCGCTGCCGCAGGTCGATTTTCCGACCATTCAGATCACGACGCAGCTTCCCGGCGCCAATCCCGACACCATCGCTTCGCTGGTGACGGCGTCGCTCGAACGCCAGTTCGGCCAGATTCCCTCGCTGACGATGATGTCGTCGCAAAGCTCCTTCGGCCTGTCGCAGATCACGCTGCAGTTCGATCTCGACCGCGACATCGACGCGGCGGCGCAGGACGTGCAGGCGGCGATCAACGCCGCCGCGTCGACGCTGCCCCGCAACCTGCCCTACCCGCCGGTTTACGCCAAGGTCAATCCCGCCGACACGCCGGTCCTGACGCTGACGCTGCGCTCGAAGACCGCGACGCTGCGCGACTTGAGCGATCGCGCCGATACGCTGATCGCGCCGCAGCTTTCGCAGGTCACGGGCGTCGGGCGCGTTTCGGTGCAGGGCGGCGTGCGCCCGGCGATCCGCATCCAGGCCGATCTCGCCCGGCTCGCCGCCAATCGCATCGGCATGGAGGATCTGCGCGCCGCCGTCGCCGCGGCCAATTTTGCTGGCGCGAAGGGCTCGCTCGACGGCTTACGCCAATCCTACACGCTCGACGCCAACGACCAGATTCTCGACGCGCGCCAGTATAACGACGTGATCGTCGCCTGGCGCAACGGCGCGCCGGTGATGCTGCGCGACGTGGCGAAAGTCGTCGAGGGGCTGGAGAACGCCCACGTCGGCGGCTGGCGCAACGGCGAACAGACCGTGGTCCTCGACGTGATGCGCCAGCCCGGCGCCAATATCATCAACACCGTCGAACTGGTGAAGCAGGAGCTGCCGCTGCTTCAGCACGCCCTGCCTGGCGGCATGTCGCTCGAAATCGTCAACGACCGCACCGAGACGATCCGCGCCTCGATTTCGGAGGTCGAGATCACGCTGGTCATCGCCGCCGCGCTCGTCGTGCTCGTCGTGCTGATGTTCCTGCGCAGTTGGCGGGCGACCGTCATCGCCGGCGTCAGCCTGCCGCTCTCCATTATCGCCACCTTCGCGGTGATGTGGGCCGCGGGCTTCTCGCTCGACAATCTGTCGCTGATGGCGCTCACCATCGGCACCGGCTTCATTGTTGACGACGCGATCGTGATGATCGAGAACATCGTGCGCAACATCGAAATCGGCAAGGCGCCGCGTCAGGCGGCGCTCGACGGCGCGCGCGAGATCGGCTTCACCGTCGTGTCGCTGACCGTCTCGCTCATCGCCGTCTTCATTCCGCTGCTGTTCATGACCGGCGTCGTCGGCCGCATGTTCCGCGAATTCGCGCTGACGCTGACGATCGCCGTCGTCATCTCCGCGCTGATCTCGCTGACGCTGACGCCGATGCTCTGCGCGACCATATTGCGCCGCGCGCCGCCGCATCGCCGCTCCAGCTGGGAGTCGTTCTCTCTCGCGCTCGACCGCGCCTATCACGTCTCGCTCGACTGGGCGCTCAAGCGCGAAACCTTCATGCTGGCGCTTACCGTCGCGACGCTCGCGCTCACCATCGCGCTTTATATCGTCATCCCGAAAGGCTTCCTGCCGCGCCAGGACACGGGCGCGCTGTCGGTCGTGATGGAAGCCTCCGCCGACGCCTCCTTCGAGAGAATGACGGCGCTGCAGGCGCAAATCTCCGAAGAGTTCCGCCGCGATCCAGACGTCGCCGGCGTCATTTCGGTTCTCGGCGCGGGTCCCCTCAACGCCACGACCAATGTCGGACGGCTCGCGGTGACGCTACGCCCCCACAGCGAACGCGAGGCGAGCGCCGCCGTCATCGCCGACCGCCTCAAGGCCGCAGGAGAGAAGGCGGCGGGCGTCGCGCTCTTCGTTCAGCCGGTTCAGGACATTCAGATCACGACGCGGCCGAGCCGTTCGCAATATCAATATACGCTGACGTCGGCCGACGGCGGCGAATTGAGCGCCTGGACCAGCCGGCTCATGGACAAGCTGCGCGCGGCGCCGGGCCTGCGCAATGTCGCGTCGGAGACGCAGGAGGGCGGCCTGCGCGCGCTGATGCGCATCGACCGCGACAAGCTCGGACGGCTCGGCCTCACCGCGCAAATGGTCGACGACACGCTGAACGACGCCTTCGGCCAGCGCCAGATTTCGACGATCTACACGCAGTCGAACCAATATCGCGTCATTCTCGAAGCCGCGCCGCAATATCAGCGCGATCCCTCCGCGCTGGAAAAGCTCTATGTCTCGCCGCTCGGCGGCGGACCGCAGACGCCGCTTGCGACCGTGGCGCGTATCGATAATGTCTCCGCGCCGCTTTCGGTCGCGCATCAGGACCAGTTTCCGGCGGCGACGATCAGCTTCGATCTCGCCGACGGCTTCTCGCTCGGCGACGCGGTGAAGCTCATCGGGAAGACGGAAGCCGCGATCGGCATGCCGTCGTCGATCATCGGCGCCTTCAGCGCCGACGCCGCGGAGTTCAACAAGTCGCTCGCAAGCGAACCCTGGCTCATTCTGGCCGCGGTCGTTTCGATCTATATCGTGCTTGGCGTCCTCTATGAGAGCTTTGCGCATCCCTTCACCGTGCTCACGACGCTGCCCTCAGCGGGCGTCGGCGCGCTGCTCGCGCTCATGCTCCTGCGCATCGAGATGACGCTCGTCGCGCTCATCGGCGTCATCCTGCTGATGGGCATCGTCAAGAAGAACGCGATCATGATGATCGACTTCGCGCTCGACGCCGAACGCGACGAGGGCCTCTCCGCGCGCGACGCCATCGTGCGCGCCTGCCATCTGCGTTTCCGGCCGATCATGATGACGACGCTCGCCGCGCTTCTTGGCGCCTTGCCGCTGGCGCTCTCGCATGGCGTCGGCAGCGAATTGCGGGCGCCGCTCGGCGTCGCGATCATCGGCGGCCTTTTGGTCAGCCAGGCGCTGACGCTCTATACGACCCCGGTGATCTATCTCGCGGTTGAGCGCCTGCGGGTGCGGCTCGGCGCGAAGGCCAAGCCGCGATCCGCGTCGGAGGCCGAGACGGAGGCGGAGAAGCAAGCGCCGCGGGAGGCGGCGGAATGAATATCTCCGCGCCCTTCATCAGGCGGCCGATCGCGACGACGCTTCTCGGGAGCGCGCTGTTCCTGGTCGGCGCCGTCGCCTATTTCTTCCTGCCGGTCGCGAGCCTGCCGGCCGTCGATTTCCCGATCATCGGCATCTCGGCCGGACGTCCCGGCGCCGATCCCGAAACTATGGCGGCGTCGGTCGCGGCGCCGCTCGAACGGCGCCTCGCGAGCATCTCCGGACTGAACGAGCTGACCTCGTCCAATTCGCTCGGCTCGACGCAGATCATCGCGCAATTCGACATTTCGCGGCCGCTCGACGCGGCGGCGCGGGACGTGCAGGCGGCGATCAACGCGGCGCTCACCGATCTGCCGAGCGATCTGCCGATGATGCCCACCTATCGCAAGGCGAGCCAGTCGAGCATGCCGGTGCTCGTGCTCGCGCTCACTTCCGACACGCTGCCGACGAGCGTCATTTTCGACGCCGCCGACTCCGTTATCGCGCAGCGCATTTCGCAGGTCGCGGGCGTCGCGGAGGCGCGCATCGCAGGCGCCGAGCAGCCGGCGATTCGCGTGCAGGTCGACAGCGCGCGCCTCGCCTCCATGGGTCTTGGCGTCGACGCCGTCGCCAGGGCGCTCAACGCCGCCAACGCTCATTCCGCCATCGGCTCGATGGGCGGCGCGGTGCAGGAGATTACGCTCGCGACGACCGACCAGCTTTCGACGCCGGAAGACTACCGCAACATTGTCATCGCCTCGCGCGGCGGCGCGGTCGTAAAGCTCGGCGACGTCGCCAAAGTCGAGCTTGGCGTGCGGAACCGCATGGCGGCGGGCTGGTATAACGGCAAGCCGGCCGTGCTCATCATCGTCGCCAAGCAGCCCAACGCCAATGTGATCGAGACCGTCGACCATATCAAGGAGCTGCTGCCGCGCATGCAGCAATGGATTCCGAGCGGCGTCAAGATCAGCGTGCTCTCCGACCGCACCCAGACGATCCGCGCCAGCGTTCACGACATTCAGCGCACGCTGGCGATTTCGATCGGCCTCGTGATGATGGTCGTCTATGTGTTTTTGCGCCGCGCGACTCCGGTCATCGCCGCCGGCGTCACCGTGCCGCTTTCCCTCGTCGGCGCCTGCGCCGCGATGTGGCTTGCGGGGTTCTCGATCGACAATCTCTCGCTGATGGCGCTCACCATATCGGTGGGCTTCGTCGTCGACGATGCGATCGTCATGATCGAGAATATACAGAGCAACGCCGAGCGCGGGCTCGGCCGAATCGAGGCCGCGCTCATCGGTTCGAAGCAAATCGGCTTTACGGTCGTCTCCATCAGCCTGTCGCTCATCGCGGTCTTCATCCCGCTGCTTTTCATGGAAGGCGTGATGGGACGCCTCCTGCGCGAATTCTCCTATACGCTCGCCTTCACCATCGTCATCTCGACGGTCGTGTCGCTGACCGTGACGCCGACGATCTGCGCCCGGCTTCCGGCGCCGCGCGAGAAGACGCCGTCGCGCTTCGATCGCTTCATCGAGGGCGGGCTCGACAGGATTCTGGATTTTTACACGCGCAGCCTGCGGCCGGCGATCGACCATCCCTGGGCGACGCTCGCCGTCATCATCGGCGCCATCGTCTGGACCGTCCATCTCTACCAGACGATTCCGAAAGGCAATCTGCCGCAGGACGACATCGGCCTCATCAATGGCGTGACGGAGGCGTCGGCCGACGTTTCCTTCGCGGAAATGGCGCGCTTGCAGAGACTCGCGTCCGACACGCTTCTCGCCGACCCGGACGTCGCCAATGTGGGCTCCTTCATCGGCGCCGCCAATCTTACCGGCTCAAGCAATCAGGGACGTCTTTTTGTCGCCCTGAAGCCCGCCGGCGAACGGCGGTCCAGCAGCAAGGAGGTGATCGCGCGGCTACGTCGCGAATTCAGAAAGATTCCGGGCCTGAGCGTTTTCATGACGCCGTCGCAGGATATGCGCGCCGGCGGACGCCAAAGCAAATCGCAATATCAGTTCACGCTGTCGGGCCCCTCGATCGAGGACCTAGAAATCTGGCGCGAAAAAGTGATGGCGCGCCTCAAAAAGGCGCCGGAGCTGATCGACGTGACCTCCGATCAGGAGATGGGCGGCCTGCGCGCGAGCGTCGTTATCGACCGCAACGCCGCCGCGCGCATGAATGTGCAGATCTCCGCGATCGACGCCGCGCTCAACAGCGCCTTCGGCCAGCGGCAGGACGCCATCATCTATACGCAGCGCAATCAATATCGCGTGATTTTCGAAACGCCTCCAGAGCGCCAGCGCGACATTCGCGACCTTGCCGGCGTCTATGTCTCCTCGACCGGCGGCGAGCAGGTTCCGCTCACCTCGCTCGCCCATATCGAACGCAATTCCTTGCCGCTCATCGTGCATCATCAGGGCGTCATGCCGGCGACGACCATTTCCTACAATGTCGCGCCCGGCTACAGTCTCGACGGCACCGTGAAAGCCATCGAGGCGGCGATTGCCGAACTCGATCCTCCAAGCAGCCTGCGCGCCGAATTCTCGGGCGATGTCGCGGATTTCCGCAAGGTCGCGGCGGGCATGGCGGCGCTGATCCTCGCGGCGCTGCTTTCCGTCTACATCATTCTCGGCATTCTCTACGAAAGCCTGGTGCATCCGATCACGATCATCTCGACGCTGCCGTCCGCTGGCCTTGGCGCGCTTTTGTCGCTGGAGCTCTTCAACGTCGAATTCACCATCATCGCCTTCATCGGCATTTTGCTGCTGATCGGCATCGTCAAGAAGAACGGCATCATGCTCGTCGATTTCGCGCTTCAGGCCGAGCGCGAGCGCGGAATGTCGGTGCGCGAGGCGGCGATGGCGGCGGCGCGAGAACGCTTCCGCCCCATTGTGATGACGACGCTCGCCGCGATGTTTGGCGCGCTGCCGCTCGCTTTCGCGACGGGCATCGGCGCCGAATTGCGGCGCCCGCTCGGCATCACCATCATCGGCGGCCTGCTGCTCAGCCAGGCGCTGACGCTCTATACGACCCCGGTGATCTATCTCATGATGAGCCGGCTGCGGCGCAAAAAGCCGAACGCGGCGCGCACGCCCATGACGCCGGCGCGCATCAGCGGCGTTTAGTCAGATTCGCGGCAGGTTCGTTCGCTTTGCGCCTTCCCGATCGCGCGCCTGGAATGACAATCCGAGTCGCTTGACCGAATCGAGCGTCAATTCGCCGTCGTCTTCGGCGCCTCGAAGAAGAAGCGCAGCACCTGCGCGGCGCCGCAATCCTCGATCGGCACGTGCCAGAACTTCGAATCCATGTCGGGAAAGCGCTCCATCGGCAGATGGATTTGCGTGAGCCGCGCATGATTGTCGAATCCGCGCCGCATGGCCCCTTCGAGCAGCTTCAGAAGCTGCTCTTCGCATTCCGGCACTTCGGTCACGGTGAGGATTGTGTCGTTAGCAAGCGGAAAAGCCTTGTCGAGGAACCCTTCTAAATTCATTCCGCGTCTCCGCCGCCCTAAGAGGGAGCCTGTCAACCAGAGCATATTCATGAATCGCCGATCGATGAATAGACTCTAAGCGATTGAATTAACGCACCTTCTACGTCGAACCGCCATCCGTCTCGGCAAAAATGCGCCCGCCGCTCTCTTGCCGACCCGCCCCGCCTTCTTAAGCGGCGCCGCTTGAACGGTCAGTGAACGGACCCCACGGACCCCGCAGCATCGCCCAATTTATTAAGTTTCATCGATATTTAAGGCGGAGTTATGGAGGCTCCCCCGTTTTCCCCAGGATTCTTCAAAGATCAGTTCCTCCAGGGGCAGGCGCGACGCCCAACGTCTGACTTCAAGTTCGGGCGCGGCATAGGCCTGCGCGACATAGCCGACGCAGAGATAGGCGACGATCGCGATCTCTTTGGGAATATCTAGAATCTGGCGCAGATCCTCGTCGCGCATGATGCTCACCCAGCCGACGCCGACCCCTTCCGCGCGGGCGGCGAGCCAGAGATTCTGGACGGCGCAGGCGGTGCTGAGAATATCCGTATCTGGCTGCTGCGTGCGCCCCAGCCCCGTCGCGCCGGAACGCGCGCGGTCGCAGGTGACGCAGATGTTGAGCGGCGCTTTCAGAATGCCCTGGAGCTTCAGGCTTCGATAATGAGCGCGCCGCTCCGGCGCGAGCGCCTCTTCCTCCGCCGCGCAGGCGCGCTCGAAGGCCGCGTAAACGGCGCGGCGCTTTTCGGCGTCGCGGACGAGAATGAAATTCCAGGGCTGCATGAAGCCGACCGAAGGGGCGTGATGCGCGGCGTCGAGAATGCGCAGGATCACGTCGCGCGGCACGTCCCCCGCGAGAAATTCGTCGCGCACGTCGCGGCGCGCATGGATGACGCGATAGATCGCGGCGCGCTCCGCCTCGCTGAAAGGCGCGGCGGCTTCAAGCGCGTCTTCCGGCGCGGCGCGATGCTCGGCGTCAGTCGCCATTAAAGCTCTCCAGCGCCGAGGCGAGGCGCGCCCAAGCCGGCTCGTCGCCCGCCAAGCCGAAGCGCAGCCAATTGGGCCGCTCGGCGAAGACGCGCGTCAACACGCCCTGCGCCGCGAGGCGCGCGAAGCGGCGGGGCGCGTCGGGATGCGCGGCGAGCCGAAAGAGCGTCGCGCCGCCGAC
>NZ_JAZHYN010000025.1:0-50101 GCF_036576025.1 Methylocystis borbori
CGGAACTGCCCGCGCGTCACGAGCGCGAAGGCGATGGCGTCGAGGCCCGCGAGCGTCAGCCACCAGAGCTGCTCGGCGGCGGGGCCGAGCAGGCAGATCGCGAAGCCCGCGCCAAGCCCGCCGAGAAGGAATGGCGCGAGCGCCGGCCGCGATTTGCCGACGAAGAAGCAGGTTCGCGCCGCGACAAGGGCGAGCGCCGCCGCGCCGACAAGGCCAAGATCGAACCAAATCTGGAAAATGAGGCTGCGCGGCGTTGCGGGCGTCAGATAGCCGCCGAGCACGCCCCAGGTCGCGGCGCCGAAGCCGTGGCCGATGAGCGTGCGCCAGCCGTCGCTTGCGATCATCTGTCCCCAAAAGGCGAGATGTTTGAAGAAACTCGGCGCCTGCTCCGGCCAGACGAGAGAGGTCGCGAAGGCCGCCAGCGGCGCGATGAGCACGATCGTCGCCATCAGCGCCGCGAGCAGCGCGGCCGTTGCGCGCCCGCGCCCGAAGGAGGCCGCGAAGACCGCCGCGCCCACGACGAGCGCGGGCATGGCGTTAGGCGCGCCCGAGAGACGGCAGGCGAGCGCCGTCGCGACGGCGAGCGTCGCCGCCCAATACCAATGTCCGCGGACGGCGAGCGCGCCCATCGCCGGCCAGACGAGGAGCGCGAGGCCAAGGCCCGCGCGCCCGAGCGGGCCCACGTCGAGAATGTCGTCGAGCGTATATCGCGGCGCCATGAGCAGCGTGATCGCGGCGAGCGCGACGGCCGCCAGGGCGACGCCGATC
Source organism: Methylocystis borbori (assembly GCF_036576025.1). Lineage (NCBI taxonomy): Bacteria > Pseudomonadati > Pseudomonadota > Alphaproteobacteria > Hyphomicrobiales > Methylocystaceae > Methylocystis > Methylocystis borbori. The sequence goes on from NZ_JAZHYN010000025.1 coordinate 769, forward strand.
GGCAGCAGATTGAGGTTGGAGGTTTTGGTGCGCAGCGGCAGAAAACCCATGGCGGCGGCGACGAGCGCGAGCGTCGCCGCGCTTTTGGCGAAACGTTCGGCCGGCCCCTCGAAGGGCGTCCAGAACAAAGACAGGCCGGCCCAGATCGCCAGCAGCAGGGCGGCGAGCAGCGGCGGCGACAGGAGAATCTCCCGTATGGAGCGTAACGCGCGCGCGTCCGGCGCAAGCGTCGCCGAGGCGAGGAGCAGCGCCGCGCCGATCGGCAGCAGCACATAGACGGTCTGGCGCACGAGGATCTGCGCGATCAGCAAAATCACGAACAGCAAAAACACGCTGAGCCGCAGCAGGAGGCGGGCGGCCTCCACGGCGGGTTCGTCGGCGGGTCTTCGCGAAAGGGCGATCATGCGGGGGGCGGTTAAGCTAGGGCTGAATCAGAAGCGAAAGTCACTCTAATCGAAATAGCGTAGCCCGCGCATGTTGCGATGCACAGAATGCCCCCAAAAACTAATTTTTTGTCCAGGAGAGAGGGCTGCTAGGAAAAAAGCCCGTTTCCTATTTTCCCGTCAAATTTATGGAATTGCCGCCCCTTGCCCGCTCAGTCCATGTCCATTCATCGCGGACCGTCTCGTCGCGCTCAGAGGCGAGATAGCGCGCGCACAAGGCGCTGGCCCGGCCCGGCGCGAGCCGCCCCAGCGCCCATATGGCGGCGCCCCGAACGAGCGGCGCGGGATCGCCCAGCAGACGCTCGGCCTCGGCGGCGAGTTCTTCCGCGCCGGAATTGCCGATGGCGATCAGCACATTGCGCAGGAAACGGTCGCGCCCGACGCGCTTGATTGGCGAGCCTGTAAAAAGGGCGCGAAAGCCGGCGTCGTCGAGCCGGGCAAGCTCCCCGAGCGGCGGGCTATCGAGATCGGCGCGCGCCTTGAGCTTCGTCTCACGCGTCGCCTGGGCGTATTTGTTCCAGGGGCAGACGGCGAGGCAGTCGTCGCAGCCATAGACGCGATTGCCAATCTTCTCGCGGAAGTCGTGCGGAATAGGCCCCTTATGCTCGATCGTCAGATAAGAGATGCAGCGCCGCGCGTCGAGCCGATAGGGCGCGGGAAAGGCGTTCGTCGGACAGGCGTCGAGGCAGCGACGGCAGGAGCCGCAATGGTCCGTCTCGGGCGTATCGGGCGCCAGGTCGAGGGTCGTGAAGATCGCGCCCAGAAACAACCAGGAGCCGAAATCGCGCGAAACGAGATTGGTATGCTTGCCCTGCCAACCCAGCCCCGCCGCCTCCGCCAGCGGCTTCTCCATGACCGGAGCGGTGTCGACGAAGACCTTGGCGTCGCCGCCGCCCGCTCGGGCCAGCATGAAGGCCGCAAGCTGCTTCAGCTTTCCCTTGACGATGTCGTGGTAATCGCGATGGCGCGCGTAGACCGAGATCGCCGCGCTGTCGCGCCTTTCGAGCGCCGCCAGAGGGTCGACGTCCGGTCCATAATTGAGGCCGAGCATGACGAGGCTTTGCGCCTGCGGCCAGAGCGCGCGCGGCGCGGCGCGCCGATCGGCGTTTTCGCGCATCCAGCCCATATCGGCCTGCGCGCCCTCGGCGAGCCATTGGCGCAGCCTCTCGCTCATAAGCGGCGGGGCTTCCGCGCGGGCGAAGCGGCAGGCGTCGAAACCGAGCTCCAGCGCCTTGCGGCGGACCTCTTCTTCGAGGGTCAGAAATCCATTTCGGCGTAGAAGCGGCCCGGCGTCATGCCCGGCGCGCGGTCGGCGAGCAGCGGGCGGAAGGCCGGGCGCGACTTGATCCGCTGGTACCAATGCTTCGCCGCCTCGTCCTCGTCCCATGGCGCGTCGCCCAGATAGTCGGCGCAGGAAATATGCGCCGCCGCCGCGAAATCGGCGTAGGTCAGGCGCTCGCCCGCCAGCCAGTTCCGCGTCTGCGTCAGATAGCCGATATAGCGCATATGCGGGCGGATGTTGGCGCGGGCGATGCGCAAAAGGTCCATGTCCGGGGCGCCGCCCTGCGGGGCGAAGCGTTTATAGACCTTTTCCGTCACCAGCCAATTCGTCACCTCGTCGAAGAATTTGACGTTGAACCAGTCGACGAGCCGGCGCGTCTCGACGCGCGCCTTGACGTCGGGGGGCAGCAACCGCTGCGCATTCCGCGCCGCGCCGTAAGCCTCATCGATATATTCGGCGATGACGCTCGCGCCGGGAACGACCGTCCGATCGTCGTCCACGAAGACCGGCGTGCGGCCGGCGGGGTCGAGCGCGAGGAATTCGGGACGCCGCTCGGTCGCGCGCTCCTCGATCAGCGTCGCGTCGATTCCATATTCGGCAAGGATGAGTCGGATGAATCGCGAATGGGGACAGAGCGGGTGATGATAGAGCGTGGGCATGAGGCCTTTTCGCGAAGCCGCGGGACGACGGGCGACCTAGAGCAGGATCGTTTGAAATGGAATCGTTCGCGATCCCATTTCAAACGTGAATCCTGCTCTATCTCCTTAGATTAGAGTGAGATTCACGTTCATCATGGAAGCGCGTCGCGCTTCCATGATGAACGATCTCGCTCTAGCGCGCGTTCCGATCAGACGGAATCGGCTGATCGACAGGAAATCGCGCTGAATCAACTGACTGGAGCATGTTCCGATCATAAAAGTCCATCAACTTTTTCGGAGCTTGCTCCAGTTTCCTCTATGCTCAAAAGGTTAAGGCCACAAGCGGGCGCTTTTGCGGCTCGCGGCGAGATCGTCGTCGAAGGAAGGAAGAGCCATGATTCGTTCGGTCGTCTCGTTTTCGCTCGGGCTGATCGCCATCGCCGCGCCGGCGCAGGCCGATCCATTGAAGGACAGCGTGCCCAATGTGATGGTGACGGGCGAAGCCTATGAGGATGTCGCCCCCGATCGCGCCAGTCTGCGCTTCGGCGTCGTTACCGAGCGCCCCGCCGCCGCCGAGGCCGCGGCCGAAAACAATCGCGCGGCCCAAGCGATCCTTGCGGAGCTGAAGGAGCTTGGCGTCGCCGACGCCGATGTCGAGACGCAGGGCGTTACGCTCGCGCCCTTCACGGTCGAGGAGCGCGACGCCAAGGGCAAGCCGAAGGCGCCGCAGACATTCTATCGCGCCCGCAACGATCTCCTCGCCCGCATTCGGCCGGTCGAGAAGGCGGGAGAGATCGCCGGACGGCTGATCGACAAGGGCGTCAATAGTTTCGAGGGAATAGAGTTCGACTTCGCGGAGCCGAAGGAGAAGCTCGACGCGCTGCGCGCCGAGGCGGTCAAGGACGCCGAGCGTCGCGCGAAAATTTACGTCGAAGCCGCTGGCGTGCGGCTTGGGCGGGTGCTGGAAATCCGGCCGCTGGACGAGATGGAGAGGTCGCCGCGCCCCTATGCGGCCAAAATGGCGACGACGCTGGAGGCGGCGCCGGCGACGCCGCTTCGTCCCGGGCTGCAGCGCCTTTCGGCGCGCGTCAGCATCATATGGGCGCTGTCGCGATAGGCCGGCGGCTGCCTGCGCGCGCGGCGAGTCGCCTAGCGCCGCTGCATGCAATTTGGTCGGTCCGCCTATTTCGCATTGCACAATTCCGCGTTAAGGTCTGGCAGCGACTGCTGGGGGCGGCAGACGGGAGGAGTCGCCATGACGCATGTCATCTTTTACGAAAAGCCCGGCTGCGCCAGCAATGCGCGACAGAAGGCGCTGCTCATCGCTTCCGGCCATGATCTCGACGTGCGCGACCTTCTCGCCGAGCCTTGGTCCCCATCCAGCCTGCGGCCCTATTTCGGCGAGAAGCCGGTGCGCGAATGGTTCAACGCGGCCTCCCCCCGCGTCAAATCCGGCGAGGTCAACCCGGACGCGGTCACGCCCCAGGAAGCGCTGGTGATGATGATCGTCGACCCGTTGTTGATCCGGCGGCCGCTGATGCGGGTCGGCGCCCATTGCGAGGCGGGTTTCGATCAGGAAGCCGTCCACGCCTGGATCGGCCTCAAGCCTGTCGAAAAAAGAGTGACCGACAGCTGCTCGCGCGCCGCGAGCGACATTTCCGAAGTCGCCTGACGGATCGCCGCAGCGCCGCTCGCAACGGCGCGTCATCGACCCATAATATTCTGACACCGCTGACGCCAGACGATCGCCTGCTCGCGCCGCGCGCGAACGGGGAAACGTTCGGCGCGAGGCCGCGCGGCGGGCAGAAGGGAAGAGGCGCGCGTGAAGAAAGAGTTCGGGGAAGACAATTGGGCGGCCGTCGCTTTCGAGACGGCGCTGCAGCGATTTGAGACCGGGACTGAGGGATTGAGCGAGGAGGAGGCCGCGCGCCGTCTCGCCGTCCACGGCCCCAACCGTCTTTCCGCGGGCAAGCGGCGCAGCGCGCTGCTGCGCTTCGCGCTGCAATTCCACAATGTCCTCATCTATGTGCTGCTCGCCGCGGGCGTCGTCACCGCGCTGATGAGGCATTGGGTCGATACGGCGGTGATCGTCGCGGTCGTCGTCATCAACGCCATCATCGGATTCATCCAGGAGGGGAAGGCGGAAGAGGCCATGGAGGCCGTCCGCAACATGCTGTCGCTGCATGCGACCGTCATTCGCGGCGGCAAAAGGATCGTCATCGACGCCGACGAGGTCGTTCCCGGCGACATCGTCTATGTCCAGTCGGGCGACAAGGCCCCCGCCGACATTCGCCTCATCCGCGCGAAGTCGTTGCAGGCGCAGGAGTCGGCGCTCACCGGCGAGTCGCTGCCCGTCGACAAGAGCATCGCGCCCGTCGCGCCCGACGCCTTGCTCGGGGACAGAACCTCGATGGTCTATTCCGGCACGGTCGTGACCTATGGCCAGGGAACCGGCGTCGTCGTCGCCACGGGCGCGGCGACGGAGATCGGCCGCATCAGCGAGCTGCTCGCCGCCGTCGAGACGCTGACGACGCCGCTGCTGCAAAAAATGGACGAGTTCGCCCGTTGGCTCACCGTCGTCATTCTGGCGATCAGCGCCGCCGTCGTCGCCTTCGGCGCGCTGGTCTGGGGCTTCGACCTCGGCGAGATGTTCATGGCGGCGGTTGGCCTGGCCGTCTCTGCGATACCGGAAGGGCTGCCGGCGATCATCACCATCACGCTCGCCATCGGCGTGGAGCGCATGGCGCGTCGTAACGCCATCATTCGGCAGCTTCCCGCCGTCGAGACGCTCGGCTCGGTGATGACCATTTGCTCGGACAAGACGGGCACGCTGACGCGCAATGAATTGACTGTGCGGTCCGTGACGACGGCCAAGGGCGTCTATGAGGCGACCGGCATGGGCTACGATCCGCATGGCGGCTTCACGCGCAATGGCGAGGATGCGGCGCTGCGCGACGACGCCGATCTGATGGCGGCGCTGCGGCCGCTCGCGCTCTGCAACGATGCGATTCTACATGAGACGGACGGCGTTTGGAGCGTCGACGGCGACCCGACGGAAAGCGCTCTTCTGATCGCCGCCGTCAAGGGCGGGGTCACGCTGCGCGATCTCGTCTTGACGCTGCCGCGCACCGATGAAATCCCCTTCGAGTCGCAGCATCGCTTCATGGCGACGCTGCATCACGATCACGAAGGCGCAGGCTTCATCTTCGTGAAGGGCGCGCCCGAGCGGCTGCTCGAAATGTGTTTCTGGGAGCGCGGCGAGGGGGAGGAGCAGCGCCCGCTCCAACTCGACCGCTGGCTCGCGCGCGTCGACGAGATGGCCGCCAAGGGCCAGCGCGTCCTCGCCGTCGCCTCGAAGCCGGCCGAGAAAGGGCAGGAGCAACTCGCTTTCGCCGATGTCGAAAGCGGCCTGACCTTCATCGGATTGATCGGCCTCATCGATCCGCCGCGCGCCGAGGCGGTGGAAGCTGTCCGCGAATGCGCGGCGGCGGGCGTGAGCGTCAAGATGATTACGGGCGACCATGTCGCGACCGCGCAGGCGATCGCGCGGGAACTCGGCCTCCCGCGGCCGGAGGCGGCGCTCACCGGGGCCGATCTCGAAAAGATGTCGGACGAGTCGCTCGACGAGGCCGTCAGGGCGACGACGGTCTTCGCGCGCACGAGTCCCGAACATAAGCTGCGTCTCGTTCAATCGCTGCAGAGACGCGGCGACATCGTCGCGATGACCGGCGACGGCGTCAACGACGCGCCGGCCTTAAAGCGCGCCGACATCGGCATCGCCATGGGCGTCAAGGGGACCGAGGCGGCGAAGGAAGCCGCCGAAATGGTGCTCGCCGACGACAATTTCGCCTCGATCGTCCATGCGGTGAAGGAAGGCCGCGTCGTCTATGAAAATTTGAAGAAGACGATCCTCTATATTCTGCCGACGAATGGCGGCGAGGGACTGACCGTGATCGCCGCCATCGCCATGGGCGAGGCCTTGCCCGTGACCCCGGTGCAGATTCTCTGGATCAATCTCATTACCGCTGTCACGCTTGGCCTCGCGCTCGCCTTCGAGCCGCCCTCTCCAGGCATCATGTCGCGTCCGCCGCGTCCGTCGGGCGAGCCGATCCTGTCGCGCTATTTCGTCTGGCGGATCGTCTTCGTCTCCTTCTTGATGCTCGCGGCGACATTCGGTCTTTATGAATTGGAGAAAGCGCGCGGCATGGGGCTTGAGAGCGCGCGCACCGTCGCGGTCAATACGCTCGTCGCCTGTGAAGCCGCCTATCTCTTCAACGCGCGTTTCCTGTCCGAGCCGTCGCTCTCCGTGAAGGGCTTTTTCGGCTCTCGCGCCGTGCTCATCTCCATCGCCATCGTCGTCGTTCTGCAGGCGATATTCACTTATCTGCCCTTCATGCAGACCTTGTTTCAAACGCGGCCGCTCGACGCCGAAATCTGGGGGCATATTTTGATCGCGAGCGCGCTGCTGTTCTTCCTCGTCGAGATCGAGAAGGCGATTTTTCGCTCGCCGGCGGCGCAAGCGTGGTTTGCGGAGCGCTTCGCGCCGGCGTCGCGCGCCGACGCCAAAGGCGCGATCGTCGCGCCCGGGGAATGGCGCGAGCCTATTCTCGCGGGGTTGCTCGGACTCGTGCTGATCGGCGCGAGCGGCGGAATCTATCTGCATATGCGCGCCAATCTAGCGCGTTATGAAACCCGCGTATTGGAGCGCGGTCCCGTCGCGCGCCTCGTCCCGGCGACAGGCGTCATCGATCCTGTTGCGCGAAGGCTTGTCGCGGCGCCTGTCGCGAGCGTCATCGAAACGCTGCGTTGCGCGCCAGGCTATCGGGTAGCGAAAGGCGAGACTTGCGCGACGCTCGATCCGCGCCGCTTGGACGAAGCGGTCGCGCGCAAAAGGAAGGCGCTCGCGACGGCCGAGGCGCAATGGATGCGGCGCGTGGCCGCGCGCGCCAGGGCGCGGGCGGCGCTCGAAAAGCGCGAGAAGGCTGCGGAGTCCGCCGCGGGCAAGGGGGGTCAGACGGCGCGGCGCGCGCTCGAACGCGCGGAAGCCGAAGCGCAGCGCGGCGAAGCCGCCGTCGCGGAGCGACGCACGGCGCTGGAGAATGCCGAGACCGCGCGCGAAGGCGCGACGATCGTCGCGCCGGCCGATGGCCTGGTCGTCGAGCGCAAGGCGGAGCGGGGAAAGCGCGTCGCCGCCGGCGCGCCGCTCTTCGTCTTCGCCGATCTTTCGACCCTGCGCCTGCGCGCGCAAGCGAGCGGCGAAGACGCGCTCGCCGTCGCATCTGGCGCCCAGGCGTCGGTGACGCGCGCTGAGGCTTCCCAAGAAGCGCTCAAGGGCAAAGTGGTCGAGACGCGACGGCCGGCGTCGCCAGAGGGCGGCGCAGTCACGGAATTCGTGATCGAGGTCGACAATTCCGACCATCTCCTTGAGCCGGGGATGACGGCGACGGCGCGCATCGAAATCGATCGGCGCGACGACGCGCTGCGCGCACCCAGCGCCGCGCTCCGCTATGCGCCGGCAGGCGCCGCGGCGGAGCAAGGCGCGCGCGTTTTCGTGCTGCGTGGGGGACGGCCGCGCGCCGTCGCCGTGGAGCTTGGCGCGGACGCGGGCGATTTCACCGAAATCGTCGCCGGCGATTTGCAGCCGGGCGACGCGTTGATTATCGGCGAAAAGGCGTCCTCAAATTTGGACGGCGCCAGCACCGATACCTCGGCGCCATGATTTAAATACGGATGACGATCATTTGCTGGCGCGACCGCCGTTCTGCCCTAACCGTCCGAAAAATTTGCGGACCGAATTCGTGGTTCGCGTCAGAAAAGAGGAAAACGGGTCGGTTCCCGCCGAAGGACGGCGGCCAGCGGGCGATTTGGCTTTGATGGCTTTAGCCTTTTTTCCAGCGGTCGGCCGCTTCGCTTCAGCGGCGTTCTCATCTTTCTGGGGTTCGGTCGTCTCGTGCGACTTTATCGGGCCGATCGCCCGGGGCGCGGCATCCAACTTTCCCTCGGTTTCGGCGGGCGGAGCTTCCGGCTTGCTTCCGCCTTCTATCCCGGAAGGCGCTGATGGCGGTTGTTGCTGGCCTTCCGGCGCGGCGAGGCCTTGCTCTTGGGGAGTCACCGGCGCGGCGGCCGATGGCGCCGGGTTGGTTTCGCTGGGCGCTTCTTTAATTTCGGTCGGGACGCCCTCGCGCGGCGAAGGCTCCGGTCCCGCCGCGCCGCTTGCGGGGCCAGTCTCGATGAACTTTGTCGCGGCTGGGTTCGTCGTTTGAGCTGGAACAGATGCGCCTTCGGGCGGATTCATCCCGCTCGCGGCCGGGGGCGCTTTGGGAGGCGCAGGAGATTGCGGCGGCGCAAAGAGCGCCGTTCTCAGAGCAAGAATTGAAAATAGCCCGCCGATGACGATCAAACCGCCTATTAAAATTCGGCGGCCAGCAACCCGCGACCGCTCCTTTTTGAGCGCTATGGCCGTATCGGCAACTGGGACAAGACTGGGGGCGGAGGAGGTCGGCAAGCCGGTTTCAGCGGAAGGGGGCGCGGCGTCCAACGCGCCCGTGATCTCCGCCACATGCCTTTGTTCTTCTTCATGACGCCTGAACCCTGCGACAAGCCAGTCATCGACAGGACTCGCCTTGCTTTCGGCCGCTTGCGTCCAATCGCGGCTGCGCGCGTTCAAAATCTCTTTCGCGCGTTGTTCCTCTTGTCGGCGCCTGAACGCCTGGGCGAGCCAATTGTCTCCCGAGGCCTCGTCCCCCGACGACGGATGCAAGTCCGAGGCGTCGCTTGCCCTTTCCGCGACGTCGCTCGCCGTTGAGAAGCGCTCATTCTTCAGCCGCTCTTCTTCGCGACGCTTATAAGCGCCGAGCGTCCATTCGCTTTCGAGACTCTCAGCCAAAACTCAACCCCCGCTCATCGGTTCTTCCGCTCGCGCCTTGGCGGCTCGCGCGACGATTGTCCGGGCACTCATGAGGCCTTCTCAAAATGGCGAACGCTCCAATATCGATCTGCGTCAATGAACAAAACTTTTTTTACTATATCAAGGAAATGTGGCGCGAAAAGAGGCAGGGGCGGACGAGACGAGTGGGCAGGGCGGTCCCGCCCAACCGGTCTTCGCCCTGAAGCATTGCGCGCCGCGGCAGGAACAAAGGCCAAAGCTGCCGTCCTTGCTCGCACGCCGGCGGGGCGGGGGCAGCGGCGCCGGCATATTTTACGACTTTTTAGGCCGGCGGCGGGCCGTTGGCGAACTCCTCGCGGAGCGCCGCGCCATGTTCGTCGAGATCGGGCGCAGGGGCGCGAATTGGCTCGTCCGGATAGCCTTTCATCTTGATCGGGATGCCGGTCATCTTCAGACCGCCGGCCTCGATCATCATGTTGCGCGCCTGCGCTTGCGGGTGCGAAAGCGCCTGCGTCGCGTCGAGCAGAGGCCCGATGGGTACGCCCGCCGCATGGATATTGGTCAGCCAATATGCGGCGGGCGCTTTCTTGAGTTCGACTTCGAGGGCGGCCCTGAGCGCGACGACATTTTGAACGCGGCTGACGTCGTCGAGGAAGCGCGGATCATTCGCCAGTTCGGCTCGCCCGATCGCGCCGCATAATTTGGCGAACAGATGGTCGTTGCCGCAGCAGATCGCGACATGACCGTCCGCGCATTCGAAGAGATCGAAGGGCGCGAGAAAGGGATGTCGATTGCCGATGCGGTCAAGCGCGCGGCCGGTCGCGGCGAATTCCATGGCGCCATGCTCCAGAAAGGCGAGCGTCGCGTCGAACATTGCGATATCGACATGAGTGCCCCGGCCTGTCTTCTCGCGCGCATAAAGGGCGCTGGCGATGCCGCTGAACATATAGAGGCCGCCGAGAAGATCGGAGAGCGACGTGCCCACCCGCGTCGGCGGACCGTCGGGGAAGCCGGTCATGTCCATGATGCCGCTCATCGCCTGAACGATCGTGTCATAGGCGGGATAATCGGCGAGAGGGCCCGTATGGCCGAAACCTGACGACGACGCATAGATCAGGCGCGGATTCACCTTGGCGAGGTCCTCATAAGAGAAGCCGAGGCGCGCCATGACGCCGGGACGGAAATTCTCCGCCAGCACATCGGCGCGACGGATCATATTGATGAAAATCTTACGGTCTTCATCCTCTTTGAGGTTGAGGACAATGCTCTCCTTGCCGCGATTGACAAAGGCGAAATAGAGCGAAGTCTGACCGGCGAAAGGGCCGTATGTCCGGGTGTCGTCGCCATGGCCAGGAGGCTCGATCTTGATGACCCGCGCGCCGAGGTCGCTTAACATCGCGGTTCCGAACGGGCCGTTCAGAACGTGAGTCAAATCGATTACCAGGACTCCTGAGAACGCGCCGCCGCCTCGAACTTTCATCGACATCATCTGACTCCAAAAAATTTGCCTGAGTTTGATATGCCATCGTCGGCGACTCCGGCTAGTTTTTCAGCCTCGCCGAAGGAGCGGACGTCGTCGATGGCCGCTCCCTCTATTCTCTCAAGAAGAACGCGCTATCTGGCGAAGGCGGCGCTGGCCGAAAACTTCTCGAGGGGTCATTATTGGATGAAGCCGGCAGGTCTATTAATCCATGCGAAGGTTAGCGCCAAAAAAACTTAGACATATCATCGTCTCGGCGGCGCGCTTTCGTAAGTTTATAAAAACAAGGGGGAGTCTTGATCATGGTCCTACCGCTCGAAGGCGTCAAAGTCATTGACTTCACCGGCGTTCAGGCCGGCCCGGCTTGCACGCAGTTGCTTGCCTGGTTCGGAGCCGACGTGTTGAAGGTCGAACGTCCCGGCGTCGGCGACGTGACTCGCAGTCAGCTGCGCGACGTGCCGGATCTCGACGCTCTCTATTTCACGATGCTCAACAGCAACAAGAGATCCTTGACGCTGAACGTCAAGACGCCGGAGGGAAAGAAGATTCTGGAACAGCTCATTCGGGACGCGGATGTTCTGGTGGAGAATTTCGCCCCGGGCGCGCTCGACCGCATGGGCTTCACCTGGGAGCATATTCAGGAGCTCAACCCGCGTCTCGTCTTCGGCTCGGTGAAGGGCTTCAGCGAGGGGTCGCCCTACGCCGACCTCAAGGTCTATGAGAACGTCGCGCAATGCGCGGGCGGCGCCGCCTCGACGACAGGATTCTGGGACGGACCGCCAACGGTCAGCGCCGCCGCGCTCGGCGACAGCAACACCGGCATGCATCTCGCTATCGGCATTCTCGCGGCGCTCCTCCATCGCGAGAAAACCGGCAAGGGCCAGAAAGTCGCGGTGTCGATGCAAGACGCCGTGCTCAATCTCTGCAGGGTGAAGCTACGCGATCAGGAGCGATTGGAGCATGTCGGCTATCTTGAGGAATATCCTCAATATCCCAATACGCCATTCGGCGATGCGGTGCCGCGCGGCGGCAACGCCGGCGGCGGCGGTCAGCCTGGCTGGGTGCTGAAATGCAAGGGCTGGGAGACCGATCCCAACGCCTATATCTATTTCACCATCCAGGAGCAGAACTGGCCGCTCACCTGCGAGGCCATCGGCCATCCCGAATGGAAGGACGACCCGGCCTATTCCACCGCCAAGGGCCGCCAGCCCCATATCTTCGACATTTTCGCAGAGGTCGAGAAATGGCTCGCCGACAAGACCAAATTCGAGGCCGTCGAGATTCTGCGCAAATATGAGGTGCCCTGCGCGCCGGTGCTCTCGATGAAGGAGATCGCCTACGATCCGGCGCTCCGCGCCTCGGGCTCGATCGTCGAGGTCGACGAAGAAAAGCGCGGCAAATTTCTTACTGTCGGCAGTCCGATCAAATTCTCGTCATTTACGCCTAAAATCACCGGAGCTCCGCTTCTCGGCGAGCACACGGGCGAGGTGCTGGCGCAACTCGGCTACAGCGCCGACGCGATCGCCACGCTTCGCGCCGATAAGGTCGTCTGATGAGGTCGGCGCGAGCGGCCTCAGCCGCCATCGCGACATCTCGCGGCGCTGCAGTCATGACGCCCTCCGCAAACTAAGGGACGCTTCCATGGTCGAAGACTCTCCGCCTGCGACGATCACGAACGGCTTTCGTCTAATCATCGACGCGATGAAGTTGAACGGCCTCGACACGATCTATGGCGTCGCCGGCATTCCCATAACGGACCTTGCGCGGCTCGCTCAGGCCTCGGGCATTCGCTACATCGGTTTTCGCCATGAACAGTCGGCGGGAAACGCAGCGGCGATAGCCGGCTATTTGACCCAGAAGCCGGGCGTCTGCCTCACCGTCTCGGCTCCGGGCTTCCTGAACGGCATGGTGGCTTTGGCGAACGCCACCATTAACGGCTTCCCGATGATCCAGATTTCGGGATCGAGCGATCGCGCCATCGTCGACCTGCAGCAAGGCGACTATGAAGAGCTCGACCAGATGAATGCGGCCAAGCCTTTTGCGAAGGCCGCCTATCGGGTCAACCGGCCGCAGGACATCGGAATCGGCCTGGCGCGCGCCATCCGCGCCGCCGTCTCGGGCCGGCCGGGCGGCGTCTATCTCGACCTGACGGCGGAGGTCCTGGCCGCGACTCTCGACGCCGGGGAAGGCGCGCGTTCCCTGGTCGAGGTCGTCGACGCCGCGCCGCACCAGCTTCCCGCCGCGGACGCCGTCTCGCGCGCTCTCGATCTGTTGGCCAAAGCCGAGCGGCCGCTCATCATCCTCGGCAAGGGCGCGGCCTATGCTCAGGCGGACGCCGACATCCGCTCTTTTATCGAACGGACCGGCGTCCCCTTCCTGCCGATGTCGATGGCGAAGGGCTTGCTGCCCGACGACCATCCGCAATCGGCGGCGGCGGCCCGTTCCTTCGCGCTGGCGCAGGCCGATGTGACAATGCTCATCGGCGCGAGGTTGAACTGGTTGCTCGGCCATGGCCGCAGCCCGGAATGGTCCGAGACGGCGAAATTCATCCAGCTCGACATTCTGCCTATGGAGATGGACAGCAACCGCGCCATCGCCGCCCCCGTCGTCGGCGACATCGCCTCCTCTATCGCCGCCATGCTGGCGGGACTCGCGCCGGGACGGGTCAAACCGGACGCCGCCTGGCTCGCCGCGATCGAGGAGCACAAGCGCAAAAATATCGAACGCATGGCCGCGCGCCTGCAAGCCAACCCGGACCCGATGGATTTTTACAGCGCGCTCAACGCCATTAAAGGCGTGCTCGCCGACAGGCCGGATATCTATCTTGTCAATGAGGGCGCGAACACGCTCGATGTGACGCGCAACGTCATCGACATGCACGCCCCGCGCAAACGCCTCGATACCGGCACATGGGGCGTCATGGGCGTCGGGATGGGCTACGCCATCGGCGCGGCGGTCACGAGCGGCCAGCCCGTGGTTGCGATCGAAGGCGACAGCGCATTCGGTTTCAGCGGCATGGAGCTTGAAACCATCTGCCGCTACCATCTGCCTGTGGTCACGATCGTCTTCGACAACGGCGGCATTTATCGCGGAGACGACATCAATCGCGGCGGAGGTCCAGACCCCGCGCCCACCGCGCTGATGAAGGGCGCCCGCTATGAGAAGCTCATTGAGGCGTTCGGAGGAACGGGCTATTCGGCGGCGACGCCGCAGGCGCTCGGGCGCGCATTGCGCGACGCTCTCGCTTCGGGCAAGCCGGCGCTCATCAACTGCGCCATAGATCCGACCGTCGGCACCGAGAGCGGCCATATCGGCAATCTCAATCCGCAGAGCAAATTGAACGCGGCGCCCTAGATCGCTGCTTTTTTTGCGGCGCGCTCTGGGCGCGCAGCTTCGTCGGCGCGGGCGGATGCGTGGTGGGCCGGGCAGGACTCGAACCTGCAACCAGACCGTTATGAGCGGCCGGCTCTAACCATTGAGCTACCGGCCCCACGCCACGCCGAAGAGCGGGGGTTTCCTATAGCGAACCGCGCGGCGCTCCGCAAACGCCCAAACGCTTCGCGCGAAAGGCGGGTGCGGGCCGCTTCGCTCTGGCGTAAAAAGACTTGCGCGCGGCTTGCAGGAAAAAAGCGATGACGGAAGAGGAGACGCGCGCGGCGGTCGTGGCCGCTGCGCAGGAGATGGACCGGCTGAAGCTCAATCACGGGTCCGCCGGCAATGTCTCTATGCGCTGCGGCGGCCATGCGCTGGTGACGCCGAGCGGCGTCCCAAGCCGCGAACTTTCTCCCGCCCTTATCGCCCGCATGGCGCTCGCGGGCGAGGGCGGCTTCGAGGGGCCGTTGCCGCCATCGAGCGAATGGCGTTTTCACCTCGACGTCTATCGCGCGCGGCCGGACGTCAACGCCGTTCTGCACATGCATTCGACCTATGCGACGACGCTTGCGACATTGCGCCGGGAGATTCCGGCGGTCCATTACATGATCGCCGCCTTTGGCGGTCCGAGCGTGCGCTGCGTCGGCTACGCCTCCTATGGCACGCAGGAACTGTCCGCTCTCGTCGTCGACGGATTGATGGATCGCGACGGCGTGCTGCTCGCCAATCACGGCGCCATCGTTGCGGGCGACAACATGCGCAGGGCGCTCTGGCGCGCGGTGGAGCTCGAAGCGCTGGCGCAGATTTACTATCTTGGCGCTCTCGCGGGCGAGCCGGTGATCCTGCCGGACGATGAAATCATGCGCACGGTCGAGCGTTTCAAGAATTACGGGCCGCGCGAAGCGCGTGAATAGTCGCGACGCGACCAACGGCGTCACACGGCCTTCGCGGCCAGAATGCTTGTGAGCGTCGGCAGCGCATTGCCCAGCAGGCGGAACTCTCCAAAGCCCGATTGTCGCAACAGCGCCTCGATCTCCTCGACGCGACGCGGTTCGCCCCGGCCCATGGCGAGCGTATAGAAGCCGTAATAAGCGTCGAGCGGCTCGGCGCCTTTGACGCCCGACATCCCCTCGATGACGAGCAGCGTCGCGCCCGGCGCCAGCGCATTCCTGACATTGCGCAGAAGCTTCAACGCCGACGCGTCGTCATGGTCATGCACGATGCGGATGAGCGTCGCGATGTCGGCGCCTTGGGGCAGCGGGTCGTTTAGGAAGTCGCCGCCATAGATCTCCGCGCGCGCGAGCAGGCCCGCCTCGTCGAGCCGCTTGCGGGCGCGTTCCATCACCGCGGGAAGATCGAACAGCATGAGCCGCAAGTTCGGCGCGCGCGCCGCGGCGGCGCCGAGAAACACGCCTTCGCCGCCGCCAATGTCGAGCAGGCGCCGATGGCGGGAGATGTCATAGGCGTCGAGCGCCTCCTGCGCGACCATCGGCTGCGAGGCCGCCATTAGCGCGCTATAAGGGGCGACCTGATCGGCCGAGAGGGCGTCGGGCCGCGCGCCGTCCGAATAGGGCCAGTAGTCGGCGAGGCGCGCGCGCTTTTCGCCGCGCAGCAGCGCGACAGGATCGGCGAGATCGGCATAGAGCAGGGGCTGGTGCTCGACGAGCGACAGCGCCGCGCGATTTCCGGCCAAGGCGGCGCCGAGCCGCCCGAGGCCGTAACGGCCGCCGCGGCGCCGCTCCGCGAGGTCGAGGGAGGCGGCGGCGTCGAGCAGGCGCCGCGTCGCGTCCTCGGAAAGGGCAAGCCGCGCCGAAAGCTGCGGCGCAGTCAGCGGTCCGTCGCGCAGAATGTCGAAAAGCTTCAATTGCGCGCAGGCGCTCAGAACCTGCGAATAGACGAAGCCGGCGGTCAGATCGAGCGCGGCCCGCGCGCCGCGCCGCGCGATAGGCCGGGTGAAGGGGTTTCTCAGGGCCCAATGCTGGAAGCGCGGATCGGCGATGAGCCGGTCGCGCGCGGCGCGCAGGCGATCCCGCCATTCACCGAAAAACGCCGCCATGCTGGCCTCCGCCCTTCTTTGCCGCGGATCAGATCAGATGGCGCCGCATGTAACATGCGCGCCGGCGCGGGCGAAGGGACCGGCGAGGACCGTCGCCGCGCCCCGGCGTTGCGGCGCCGCGCGCCTTCCTATAGAAGCATGGCATCCGCGCCCGTAGCTCAGCTGGATAGAGCGTTGCCCTCCGAAGGCAGAGGTCAGAGGTTCGAATCCTCTCGGGCGCGCCAATCCCCCCAAGACGCCGATGACCATAGCCCTCATCGAAGGCTCAGAGCGGCATGTTCAGGCTTTCGCCATCCGGACATGGTCGCCCCAGAGGAAGCGCTCTTTGTGGGCGCTAGCGAAATCCGGGTCGACATAGACGTAGACGCGCTTGATCAGATCGCCTTCAAACCGGAAGAAATTTGCAAAGCGGCCTTCGGAACGTCCTTCGACCGGCCAAGGCGCGCCGTCCGCCATCACCCCGCTCTCGAAACCTTCGACGATCACGTGGTCGCCGGCGACATGGAACGTCATACGGTCGAGATCATGCTGGATGCTCTGGAGCGAACCCATAAGACCCTTGGCGAGTTCCATGAATTCGGCCTTGCCGTAGCCAACGCCGAACTTCGGAAAATAAACCTCCACGTCATCGGTCATGATGTCGACAATCGTGGGATCGCCGCTGTCGATCTTACGAAAATAATCGGTTGCAACGTCGATGCGCTTCCGCGTCAGTGCAGAGTCAGGCATGGCGCGTCTTCCGTAACAGCCGGTTGGACATTCATTTTATCTGGGCGGCGAGGATCGTGGCCGCCATATAACAATGGAATGATTGGATTTTCGTGTCCTTGAGCGTCCAGACGTCGCAGCACGGCGCCTCGATCTTCTTTCCAGAGGCCGGGACAGTCCCGTTTGGCGTTTCGAGCGGCCCGGTATGCGTACCATTCAGCGACAGCTCGACGACCACGACATTACCGTCAACATAGAATTTGTCGAGCTTGCGGCGCAGGTCAGGAAACGAGGCGTCGAAGCCCGTTACGAGGTCGCCAACCTCGCGGCCATGATATTTCTTTCCGGCCGAGACGTCGTAGAGGTAGCCGTCTTCCGCGAACAAGTTGATAAATCCCTCGACATCTAGTGGCCTTTCCGCTGCGGCGTACGCTGCTCGGACGATTTCTTCGTTGGAGGGCATCGAGATTCTCCTTAGTTTCCTCTTCGCTTGGCCCTTACTCAAGATGAGACGACCTCCGTTTGTCCTACGCCGGGCGCGATTTGCATTTGTCGTCGTGCACCCGTTTACGCGCCTGCCGGGCGAGTGTGGCGAGCGTCGGGCGCCGCCCAGAAGTAATGCGGCGCCTTAGCGCCCTTGCCTCCTGTCGATTCGTAAAACCCTGACGCCGGAATGACGCAACGCCGCGACTTGAACGCCGAACGGAATATCGGCTTATCGGCGACCGTCTGGGCGGGGGCGTTGAAGGTTGAGGGAGCTCCTTGAGCTTTTTTCCACCACAGGGGCGGCCGCAGCGCATCGGGACAAGCTCATTGCCGCCTGCGTCCGGGAGAATGACCTCGATCGGAATGGTCGGGGCGATCTTGTAGCGCGCCCGCGAGGTTGCGGAGCTGGCCGATCAAGTCGACGAGCCGGTGGAGCTCTCTTCCCAGGAGAGATGCTGCGTGAAGCGGCCGCACATGGGCGGGAGGATAGCAGAATCGGGCGCAAGCGCCCATAAGCTGATCAGGTCAACCGGGCGTCGCAGAGTGGGGGCGCTTGTGATTTCATGCGAGGCATGAAATCAAAACTTGCCTCTCTCTTCGCCGTTGGTCCTTTCGCGCTCTTTCCCGCGGATAAAGCGCTCGCGCTGACCTCGATGCTTCCTGTCAGCCAACTTCTCACGGCGACGGCCATAACCGGGACAGAATATGTCCCCATCGTGCAGGACGGCGCAACGCGCAAAACGACGATGCAGAGGCTCTTTCAGGCGGTCACGCCGTCGAATATCCCAAATCTTGACGCCTCCAAGGTCCTCAGCGGGATATTCGACGGGCCGCGCATTCCCCTTCTCGAAATCAATTACAAAACGAGCGGCGTGCTCGGCTCGACCCGCGGCCGCGCGGGAAGCATGCTGGACCTGCTGAAAGCGGATGGAAAAGGGGTCGTTTCAAAGGCCGATCTGCTCGATTTTTCGGGCTACGCTCTCGCTTACCAATATCCGGGGATCGACCCGACCGGCGCAACGAACAGTCAGCCCGGCATCCAGGCGATGATCAATGCAACCAACACGCGCTCGGCAGTGCAATTGCGCGGCCAGAAACTCTACTTCGGGCCGGGGCGCTTTCGCGTCGATGACAAGATCCTGCTTGGCTCTGCACAGGCGCTGATATGTGCGGGCCGGAACAAGACGACATTCGTGGTCAATTCGTCGACGTTCAATATGAACGCCTATGCCGTCTTTGAAGTGCCCCCCTATAGCAATGCGGGAGCCGCCAAGGACTGCGAAGTGGAGTTCGTGCAGCCCAATTTCCCGGGGATGACGCGTAATCATTTAATCAAATATCCTCCAGCCTTTTTTCTCAACACCGCGCCGGGGTTCATTTTCGACGGTATCCGTTGCCGTCACGCTTATCGCTGCATCATAGCGTTGGGAAACAACGGCGCTTCGGACTTCGGCACCATTGAAAGCGGCGCCGCCGCCCCGTATCAATTCGCGGCGTTTACGGCCGATGCGAGCGGGACGACGCTGCATGTCACGGCGGTAGGCAGCGGCCAGATTGCAGTCCCTGGCTTCGGCTATAAGGTCGAAAGGACTGGCGTTTACACGGTCTATCGCATCGTCAATCAGTCGGGTGGGCCGACCGGCGGGGTAGGCGATTACCAACTTGCCTGGGCGACTTCGTTCTCATCCGGGCCGAACTACCAAACCGATGGCGGCAATGTCATCGACGGGGCGCTGGATTTTATCCGTAATCAAGCTTTTAGGTGTTATCCATACGGCTACCTCGGCTCACACTCTTATGCGGCCTACACGGACGGGGGCACATCCTGCCTGGCGCTCGGACGCGCCGACGGATTTGATTTCGACAACCTCTCCTCTTCCAATGCGGAGGTCGTCCTGACGCCGCGCGCCAACGGGCATGCCCATTTTGCTTCGCTGGAGCTCGACAGCGATATGTCGAGACTGCGAACTTTCGCTGGCGAACCGTCAATTGGATTTTTGGCCCTGTCTTCTGCGGGAGCGATGGCGCGCGAGCAGGTGCATGCGGAAAACAGCACCATCACCATCGATCACCTAAAGAACATCAACAACTCATCGAATTGCATCGTCAATGTCGGCACGAATGGACGGATATATATCCTTGGCGGGGTCCTTCAGAACAGCCAACCAGACGGCAAATTTCTTTGCTTCGACGCAGGAGCGGCGGGCGGCTTCGCGAGAGTAGCGAATTCAATGATCAACAATTCGGGAGGGACCAGGACGCAGCCGTTCTTTGTTCAAACGGGCGCAACGAATTCCATGCAATTGATAGGCAATGCGCGTCACGCGAATCTTTCCAATGGCGGTCCGATCTATAGTTATGCGGCTGACAATTTTGGCAATCTCGTCGCGGGCAATCATTTCTATCCGCAAACGCATGTTCTACCGCTTTCAAGCGTCGGCGCGTATGAGACCGATACTCCGGACGCGCTCGCAACGCCAACGATCGCCTTTGCGACCCCCGGGTCGCCAATTACGGTTAATTCATCAAGCGGAAAATATTGGCGCAAGGGCGATCGCGTCGAACTTGAACTCTCCGTGGATTTCAAGACTCCTGTCGCCACGAGCGAAGCGGGAGATTTACGGATTTTCGGAACCGGCATGCCATGGCCGCGATTCAAGTCAGAGACAAGCTGCCAATTGGATGATGCGGCAAAGGTTGCTTTCTCAGGATTTTTCTCTCCGATTATTACTCATGCCGTGTTGGGAACGCCACTAATTCAGTTCCGTCAATTTGTCTCTGGAGGCGCGTCGACGCTGCTCGGGACGGCGGGCTTCCCGCAGAACACGGACCACTTTATCGTCAAGTTTCACTGTTCCTATCCGGTGTAGTGAGTCGCGGCGCCGTAGATGCGATCTGTCAGCGCTACTCCGTGCGGTGATTACGCATATTCTCGCGTCGGCCGAGCGCCACCGTCGATCGATGACGCATCGTTGTTGTTGACTACGAGCCGCAAGCGCGGACACTTGGGCGCCGGCGGTTCTTGCCGGATGGCGGAAAACCGATGGGCGCCAGAATTTTTTATCACTTCCTCGGCGCGCAGGCGCCAACTCGAACAGATCGTGACCTTTCGATTGAGATTTTGCGGCGGCGTAGTTTTGCTGGGGCTTCCCGTTTCTGGGAGTTGTCGCAGACCTAAGCATGCCCCGCCTCTCCCACCTACGGCAAGTGGATCGAGGAAATGACCATCGCTTGAGGATGAGCCTCAATTTGAGTGTTTTGATGGTGCGGTTTAAATTACAAGTTGAACGTCGCGCCGCCGCCCGCCGTATCTTCAACCCAGATGCGGCCACCGTGTGCATCCATGATTTCCCTGGCAATGGAGAGGCCCAGTCCAGTGCCCGGCGTCGCATCGCTTTTTCTCCAGAACGGCTCGAATATCATTTCACGGTCCGCGGCCGAGACGCCAACGCCATGGTCGGTCACCGCAACGACGCCATCGGCGTGGACGCTGACCAGAATCGCGCCATGCTTGGGTTCGGCGCGAAGCGCATTGTCGATCAGATTGGTGATGACGCATTCTATTGCGCGCTGGTTGCCGAGCGTGGCCAATAGCGCGGCGTCCGCTTCAAAATCTATGAACCGACCGCAATCGCCAGCAAAGCGAGCTTCGCCGTCACAAGGTTCACGGCCGACGTCAACGGCCCGCTCAATGACGAGAAGAGCCTCTTGTTTCGCATGACCGGGTCGGCGCAGAGCTTAGGCGGCTTCGTCGATTTCGTGCGGACGCGCAGCTTCGATATCGCCCCGATGATCGCCTTTACCGCCGACAATGGCGATCGCGTCAGCCTGCGCGCCGAGCACAACGGCGCACGCCTCGTCTGGCGCGACGGCGTTCCAGCCGATCCGGTCTTCCCGCACATCCCGCGCGAATTCTATGCCGGCCTGCCGGCGAATGGCTCAAATGGGACGTTAAGGAGTTTGATTAGCTCGATGGATGAAGCCTCGGATTCGGCGTCCACGTCGTCGGCAATCGGCAGGACGACAATCGCAGTTCCAGTTTCCAGGCTATGCGCGGCTCGACGCCATGGCGGCGTATCGGCGGAACGTAGGGCCTTCGAAAGTGACGGCGCAGCTCAATATTCGTAACCTGAATACGTGCGCCACTTCGAAAACGCTGACCCGGCGTCGAGCGTCGCCCCCCGCCGTTCCCCTCATTCGGCCGCGACGGGCAGTTCCTCCGGCATGGCCAGTCCGGCGCGCGTCAGAAAGCGGCGGCACTGCTGCTCGCCGTCGTAGCCCAGAAGCGTCCCGAGCATGAAGTCCTCCTCCGGCGTGAGCTTGTTGAGCGGGCGCGTCACGAAGGAGCGCGCCACGGCGACGAAGGCGGAGCGGCCAAAAAAGAGGTTCACCTTGACCGGGTTCAGCTCCTGGACGAAGTGATGGATGCCTTGCGCCTCCAACTTGCCGAGCACCGCCTCTAGCTCCCGGCGGCTGATGGTCATCAGGAACAGGGCGCGAATGCCCCGGCTGTATTCGTAGATGTTGTGATGGAAGAGCCGCAGCACCGGGGCCGCATCGGCGGAGCGACCGCGCATGGAGGAGAGGGGGCGAGCGGGCTCGCCCATCAAAGCAACTGGCTCAGCCATGCGGTCACTCTCTTTTCGGTCATGCCGGACTGGGTGTCCTGGTCGAGGGCGAGGCCCACAAATTTGCCGTCCCGCTCGGCGGTGGAGCCGACATAGTCGTAGCCCGAGGTTTCCGTGAAGCCGATCACCTGGGCGCCGAGGGCCGACACCTCGTCGTAGAGAATGCCCATCGCGTCCACGAAGGAGAGCGGATAGGTCTGCTGGTCGCCGGTGCCGAACAGGGCGACTTTCTTGCCCTTCAGATTGGCGCCGCGCAGCTTGTCGATGTTCTCTTCCCAATCCGTTTGCAAGGTGCCGTCGCCATAAGTCGGCGAGCCCAGGATCAGCAGATGGCAATTCTCGAAGTCGTCCGTCGTGGCGTCCTTAATATCGACCGACCGCCCCTGACACTTCTTTGAAATCTTGGAAGCGACCCCTTTCGTCGCCCCGCCGTCGGAACCGAAGATAACCGTGACGCTCATGTCCTCGCCTCTTCCTCCAATTTGAACGAGTCAAAATCAGCGGTCAGGCCCAGGAACGCAGAAACAGCCGCTCTCCGCTAATGACCAGAGAAATATATCGCATCTCTATTTATTTTTGAAAATCATTTGTTTTGGAATTAGTGTAATGAATTTATCTGTTCTTTGGATTTATTTTAATTTGAAGCCAAGTATTGTCTTCATTAAAGACGAGGCGCGGACGGCGGCCGGGCGCCCGCGATTGGCGTTCGTTCACAAGGCCCGCGATTGGGGGATCATCTATCGGGGAAGGACGGCGGGACCGACGCCAGACGACGAGCGGCGGCGCCGCTGCGGAGGCTAGGGATCACGCTGGCGAGCGCGCCGGTCTGACCGCTCCGACGTCGACATGAATCTCGTCGCCTTCCACGCGAAGCTCATAGGGGTGTAGCGCGTTGCGGACGAGATGCGTCACGCATTTGCCGCTGGCGGAGTCGAAACCCCATTGGTGGTGGGGGCAGGTGACGGTCCGCCCGTCGAAGACGGCGTCTGTCAACGGCATATCCGCATGCGGGCAGCGGCCGCGATAGGCCTTAAGCTCGCCGCCGGCCGGCCAGACCAGGAGCACGCTTTTTTTCCCGGCTTGAAAGAGGCCCATGGCCCCTTCGCTCACGGCGCCGGTGTTACAGATAAAGGTGAACGCCATCGGGGTCGCTTTCCGAAAGTGAATTTCAGGCAGGCGACACGCAAGTTGCGGACCAGCAAGGCTCGTTCAGGCATGGCGTTGCGGGGATGTCGACAACCCGGAGAGGTCGACCGGCGCGGCGTGGGAAAGGCCGTCCGCGCAGCCTTGACGCCTCAATTGTCCCTCGGCGCGGGCGGGTCGGATGCGTTCGAATCGGCCCAGCGCTTCAACCAGGGGCTCGCGAGCAGGAGCAGCGCCCCCGCCGCTATTCCCCACGCCCCGATCAGCGCGAAGACATGCGCATAGGTCTTGAGCGCCGCCTCGGAATCGAGCGCCGCGCCGGCGATCGTCTCGGCCGCCGTCAATTGCGCGATCCGGCCGCCGATCCATTGCGCCCAAGACGTCGCCAGGAACCAGGTCGCCATGAGGGTGGAGAGAGTCGCGGCGGGCGACAGCCTGGTCATCTGCGACAAGCCCACCGGCGAGAGGCAAAGTTCGCCCGTCGTGTGGAGGAGATAGGCGAGCGCGAGAAACATGAGCGGGATGCGAGCGTTCGCGTCCGCGAATTCCGCGCCCCAGACAAGCGCGAAAAAGCCCAATCCGGCCTGGATGAGGGCGAATCCGAATTTTGCGACCGGATTGGGGTCGGCGCCGCGGCGGCCGAGCATCGCCCAGAGTCCCGCGAAGAGGGGCGCAAGGATCAGGACGAAGCCCGCATTGAAAGACTGCGTCTGCGCGGCGGTCATGGAAAACGCGCCGACGCCCAAATTCACGTTGCGCTCCGCGAACTGGTTTAACGACGTGCCGGCCTGTTCGAAGAGCGTCCAGAAGACGACGGAGGACGCAATCAGGACAAGCGCCAGCATGAGGCGCGCGCGTTCGATCTTCGTGCAGAACTTCGCCATGAAGACGCTAAGATAAAGCAGCGTCGCCGCGGAAGCCGCCGCGAGCATAAAGCCGACGGCGGCGAAACGCTGGACGAGCGCCCAAACCACGCCGACGGCGATAAGCGCGCAAAGATAGATGGCGCGCTCGCGCGTGAGCGCGCCGAGGAGAGGCGCCGCCAGTCGCGCGGGCTCCGGCGGCTCGCCCTTTCCGTCGAGCCAGGGTTTTCCCACAATGAAAACGACCAGCCCCGCCAGCATGCCGACTCCTGCGGCGCCGAAGCCGGCCCACCAGCCAATCGTCTGGCCGAGCCAGCCGCAGGCGATGGCGGCCCAGAACGCGCCGAGGTTGATCCCATAGTAATAAAGCGTGAAGCCGGAGTCGCGACGCGGATCGCCCTCGGCGTAGAGTTGACCGGCGATGGAGGAGATGTTCGGCTTGAGCAAGCCAACGCCGACGATAATCAGCGACAAGGCAAGATAGAGCAGATTGCGATAAAACGGCGGGACGGCGATGACCTCGAGCGCATAGGCGCCTTTCGGCAGGACCGCAGGCAAGTCGGCGTTGGGCGGCAGGCCTTTGAGCGTCATCGCCCCACCGGCGGATAGGGCGATGGGATAAAGACCGTCGCCTACCTTAACGCGAACCTCGCGCGCCGCGCCGCTTCCTCGCCCCTCGAATAGGTAGCTCTTCTCCCCATAACGGAGAATCTGCGTCGCCGGGGGCCCCTCGATCGCCATGGCGAAATGTCCGGCGACGAGCAGCAGCGCGCCGAATGTCGCCGCCTTGCGCGTTCCAAGCAACCTGTCCGCAAGCACCCCGCCAAAAAGCGGCGCGAGATAGGCGAGAGAGGTATAGGCGCCATATTGCCCCTGGGCGGCGCGGTCGCCGAACAGAAAATGTTCGGTCAAATAGAAGATGAGCAGGCCGCGCATGCCGTAATAAGAAAAGCGCTCCCACATTTCGGCGAAGAAGAGGACGAACAGGCCGCGCGGCTGACGCAGCATCTGGACCAATACCGGCGCCGCCGTCGCGGCGGTCACGATCAGCCCGGCGGCGAAAAGAGGGTCCATTGGGAAGCGATGCTCGCGGCGTTCAAATCAAGCGCGACGACGGGCGAGTCCGTCATCGTCAGCCACGGCAGGCATATGAACTGAAAGGCTGGATGCGACGCTGCGACATCCAGCCTTCATCCGCGCCTATCGAAAATGCTCTTCGGTCAGTTTGGTGTTGCCCGTCGGGCTGCTGGCGAATTCCCTGCGGCATGCGCTGCTCAGTCTCGCCTCATTGGCCTGCAGGCATGATTCGATTTCGTCGACGAAAGGAATGTCGCCGCTGCAGAATTTGAAGGCGTCGCCCATGCAGTCGGAGCGCTCCTGGGCGGTGCCCTGAGCTGCGGCGGGCGCGGCGGCGGCGATAGCGACCAGAAGCGAAAGCGGTATCAAGCGAAGCATGTCATTCCTCTCCGAATATTTCGTCTCGTCCCCCTAACGGGGAGAAGCTAGCGCAGAATTCCGTTGCGGAAAAGCGACGAGAAGGGGTCTTCTTCGACGGGCGATCGCCGGCCGCGCCCCGAGGCCGCTTTATTATTGATCTTCCAGCGCCGCCTGGGCGAGACGCGCGAGATCGTCGAGCGTCGGATTGGAGAAGGCCTCGCCCGAGGGCTCGACGCGCACGACGGGATCGCGCGTGCAAAGCCGCAGGCAGTCGCGCGTCGCAATCGCGAGGCGCCCAGAGGCGAGTTCATCGGGGAAGCGTTGCGCGAAACACGCTTCGACCGAGGCGAGCAGCGCGCGGCCCTTGCCTGTAGCGTCGCAACGCGGCCCGACGCAGACGAGGAGACGGAAAAGCGGCGGGCTCACGTCGTTTTCAATAGATCGGATGTTTGGCGCAAAGCGCCGCGACTTCTTGCCGGGTCGCCTCGATTAATCGATCATCCGTCGGCTTTTGCAATATGGCGTCGATCCATTGCGCGATTATTTGGAACTCCGCGACGCCGAAGCCGCGCGTCGCGCCGGCGTTGCTGGAAAGACGCAAGCCGGAGGGCGCTTCCGGCGGCCTTGGATCGAAGGGGATCATATTCTTGTTCACGGCGAGTCCGGCGCGCTCCAGCGCCTTTGCGGCGATATCGCCGGTGAGGCCGCGCGCGGCGAGATCGACGAGCATCAGCCCCGTATCCGTGCCCCCCGTAACGATGCGCAGGCCTTTATCTGTAAGCGCGGCGGCAAGGGCGCGCGCATTGTCGATCACCGCGCGATTGTAGGCGGTGAATTCCGGCCGCAGCGCCTCGCCGAGGCACGCCGCCTTGCCGGCGACGCCATGCAGCAGGACCGAGCCCTGCACGCCGGGAAAAATGCCGGCGTTGATGCGGCCGCTCAGACTTTCGTCGTTCCACAGAACGAGGCCGCCGCGCGCGCCGCGCAGCGACTTGTAGGTCGTGGTCGTCACGACATGCGCATGGGGCAGGGGATCGGGATAAAGCCCCGTCGCGACGAGCCCGGCGACATGCGCCATATCGACGAGAAGATAGGCGCCAACCTCGTCGGCGATGGCGCGCAGGCTCGCGAAGTCGATGGCCCGCGGATAGGCGGAGCCGCCAGCGACGATCATGCGCGGGCGGTCGCGGCGCGCGAGATCGCGAATTTCGTCGAGATCGATCAGCTCCGTCTCGCGGGAGACGCCATAGGAGACGATCCTGTAATCGCGGCCGGTCAGCGTCGCGGGATGGCCGTGGCTGATATGGCCGCCGGCGGCGACATTCATCGAGAGGATCGTATCGCCGAGTTTCAACAGGCCGAGAAAGACGCCGGCATTGGCGTTGGAGCCGGAATGCGGCTGCGCATTGGCGTAGCGGCATTTGAAAAGTTTTTTCGCGCGCTCGACGGCGAGCGCCTCGATCGCGTCGGCGAATTGCGCGCCGCCATAATAGCGGGCAAAGGGCAGGCCTTCGACGGTCTTGTTGGTGAGGATCGAGCCCTGCGCCTCCAACACGAGGCGCGAGACGATGTTTTCGGACGCGATCAGTTCGACGCCATCCTGCTGGCGGCGCAACTCGCCGGCAATGGCGTCGGCGAGTTCGGGATCGGCGGAGAGACCGGCGGTGAAGTAGTGATGGTGTATGGTCGCGTTCGCAGCCAAAGCGCTCTCGATCTCCTTTGGATTCTTCCTCTTAACATTGCGTTCATGGAAAATCGACCGACGCCTGACGCCATGTTCCGCCCGGTCGTCGCCAGGCGCTGGCGGCGCGCATGGTTATGATCTATTATTAATAAATAAGAATTTTTCCGGGAGATGGGAGAATGCGATGGCGACGGTGACGATTTCGCTTCCAGAGTCGCTCAAGAGATTCGTCGAAGATCAACTGGCCGACAAGGGCTACGGAAACGTGAGCGAATATTTTCGTAGCCTGCTGCGCGAAGCGCAGGCAAAGGAACGCGACGCGCGGCTTGAGACGCTGTTGCTCGAAGGATTGGCGAGCGGCGAGGGCGTCCCATTGACGAAGGAGTTCTGGGCGCGAGTGCGCAAAGACGCCGTCAATTCAGCCAAGGCGCGCGCGAGTCAAAAGAAGAAAGCATGAAGGCGTTCATTCAGCGGTCGGCGCAAGACGACATTATTCGGCAATATTTGCATTTTCTTGAAGTCGAGTCCGCTGATCTCGCTGATCGCTTTCTTCTCGCTGTAAATCAGGCAGTCGACAAGATCGCCGCCACTCCCCTCGCTGGTTCGCCGAGGCGTTTTGCAAATCCTGCGCTCGCCGGCCTGCGCATACGGAGAATAGAAGGATTCGATCAGATTCGCGTTTATTATGTCGTGCGTAACGACGTTCTCACAATCATCCGCGTCTTGCACAACCGAAGAGACCTTGGCGCGATTTTCGAAGATCAAGGTTTGGACAAGCCCGAAATGGAGTGAACATTTCGTGATTGACTCCCCGCGAAAGTTGAAGCCGAACAGCGTATTGGCGCGCATCGCCAACGCTTCGCGCGCGCCTCTCCCGCCTCACACATCCAAATTCGCGACGCTCAGCGCATTCTCCTGAATAAATTCGCGCCTCGGCTCCACGACATCGCCCATCAGCTTGACGAAAATATCGTCCGCTTCGGCCGCCTCTTTCACCTTCACCTGCAGCAGCGAGCGCGCGTCGCGGTCGAGCGTCGTCTCCCAAAGCTGTTCGGCGTTCATCTCGCCAAGACCCTTGTAGCGCTGGATCGCCAGCCCCTTGCGGCCGATGGCGTTCATCGCGTCATAAAGCGCGAGCGGGCCCGAAAGCGGCGCTTCGTCGCCGCGCCGGATCAGCGTCGCCGGCGCGGCGAAGACCTCGCGCAGGCTTTCCGCGCGCTCGTGCAGTTTGCGCGCCTCGCTCGAATTCAAGAGCGCCGCGTCGAGCGTCACCGCCTGCGTCACGCCGCGCAGCGTGCGCTTGAAGACATAGCCGCCGTCGCGGATGTCGCCCGACCAGCCGCGCTCAGTCTCTTCGGCGACGGCGTCGAGACGGCGCGCGATTTCGGCGGCATAGCCCTTGGCCGCATCCTCGTCGGCCTGAGGCGTCAGATCGCCCGCCATCGCCGCCTGTTCGACGACGGCGCGGTCATAGCGCGAATGCAGGCTCAGCATCACGGTGCGGAAGCCGCGCGCATCCTCCAGCACTCCGCGCAGATCCGCGCCGGCGCGATCCTCCGTCCCCGTGCGCAGCACGGCGCCATCCAACAGGCTGTCGATGAGATAGTCTTCGAGCGCGCGCTCGTCCTTCAGATATTGCGTCGATTTGCCCTTCGACACCTTATAGAGCGGCGCCTGGGCGATGAAGATATGGCCGCGCTCGATCAGCTCCGGCATCTGCCGATAGAAGAAGGTCAGGATCAGCGTGCGGATATGGGCGCCGTCCACGTCCGCGTCGGTCATGATGATGATCTTGTGATAGCGCAGCTTGTCGGCGTTGAATTCGTCGCGGCCGACGCCCGTGCCCAGAGCAGTGATGAGCGTGCCGATCTGTTCGGACGACAGCATCTTGTCGAAACGCGCGCGCTCGACGTTTAAAATCTTGCCGCGCAGCGGCAGCACCGCTTGATATTCGCGATTGCGGCCCTGCTTCGCTGTGCCGCCGGCGGAATCGCCCTCGACGATGAAGAGTTCGGCCTTTGCCGGATCGCGCTCCTGGCAATCGGCGAGCTTGCCGGGAAGATTGGCGACGTCGAGCGCGCCCTTGCGGCGCGTCAGTTCGCGCGCCTTGCGCGCCGCTTCGCGCGCGGCGGCGGCCTCGACCACTTTAGAGACGATGTTCTTGGCTTCGGCCGGATGCTCCTCCAGCCATTGGCTCAACAATTCGTTGACGACGTTCTCGACCGCCGGCCGCACTTCCGAGGAGACGAGCTTGTCTTTCGTCTGCGAGGAGAATTTCGGGTCCGGCGCTTTGATCGACAGCACGCAGGTCAGCCCTTCGCGGCAATCGTCGCCGGTGAGGTCGACCTTCTCGCGCTTGGCGAGGCCGCAGGATTCGGCGTAGCCCGTGATTTGACGCGTCAGCGCCGCGCGAAAGCCCGCGAGATGCGTGCCGCCGTCGCGCTGCGGAATGTTGTTGGTGAAGGCCAGCACATTCTCGTGATAGCTGTCGTTCCACCACAGCGCGACTTCGACATTGATGAGGTCGCGTTGGCCATGCATCAGGATCGGCGCGGAGACGAGCGGCGTTTTGGCGCGGTCGAGCCAGCGCACGAAAGCCTCCAGACCGCCTTCGTAGAAGAGCTCTTCGCGCTTCAATTCCGCATGGCGCGTGTCGGCGAGAACGATGCGCACGCCGGAATTCAAGAAAGCGAGTTCGCGCAGACGATGCTCGATCGTCGCATAGTCGAAATCGACCATGGTGAAGGTCGCGGAGGAGGGCAGGAAGGTGACTTCCGTGCCGCGCTTGGGCGCGCCGTCCACGATCGGCGCGTCGCCGACGACGACGAGCGGCGCAACGACGTCGCCATTGGCGAACTCTACGTAATGTTCCTTGCCGCCGCGCCAGACCCGCAGCTTCAGCCATACGGAGAGCGCGTTGACGACGGAGACGCCGACGCCATGCAGGCCGCCCGAAACCTTGTAGGAGTTCTGGTCGAATTTACCGCCGGCGTGTAGTTGCGTCATGATGACTTCGGCCGCCGACACGCCTTCTTCGTGATGAATGTCGGTGGGTATGCCGCGGCCATTGTCGGAGACAGTGCAGGATCCGTCCGCGTTGAGCGTCACGGAAACGGCGGTCGCATGGCCGGCGAGCGCCTCGTCGATGGCGTTGTCGACGACCTCATAGACCATGTGATGAAGGCCGGTGCCGTCATCGGTGTCGCCGATATACATGCCCGGCCGCTTGCGCACGGCGTCGAGGCCGCGCAGCACTCTGATGGACTCCGCGCCATATTCCGCGGGGTCGCTCCGCTCTGTTTTTTCGTTCATTTGGCCTGTTCGTGAGGGGGTCGATCGACCCTCGATTCGAGGAGGTTGATTTTACCCCGAAACCTGCCCGAAATGCACGGAAATAACTGCGCTTTCCGGCGGCTCTACAGACTTTCTTTCAGGCGCCGGCAAGAAGCCGAGAAGACCAGCCAAGGTCACGCTTTAGCGCCGGCGCGTTAGGGCGTGATCGCCACCTTCAGCACCCCGTCCCGCTGATGGGCGAAGAGGTCATAGGCCGCCTCTATGTCGTCGAGCTTGAAGCGATGGGTGACGAGCTTGCTTAAATCGGCCCGGCCGGAGGCGACGGCGGACATTAGCCGGCGCATGCGCTCCTTGCCGCCGGGGCAGAGCGTCGTGACGATCGTATTGTCGCCAAGCCCGGCGGCGAAGGCGGACAGGGGAATTTTGAGGTCGCTCGAATAGACCCCGAGACTGGACAGAACCCCGCCAGGCCGCAGGCAGCGAAGGGCGGATTCGAAAGTGGCCTGCGTTCCGAGCGCCTCGATCGCGACATCGACGCCGCGCCCGTCGGTGAGCCGCATGACTTCCTCCACCGGATCGACACGCGAGAAATCCACGACATGATCGGCGCCGAGCGTCTTCGCCTTCTCCATGCGGGCCGGCACTTTGTCGACGCCGATGATCGTCGTCGCGCCTATCAGCTTCGCGCCGGCGACGGCGCATAGGCCGATCGGGCCGAGGGCGAAAACGACGACGCTGTCCCCGATTTTGACGCCGCCGCGCTCCGCGCCGGAAAAGCCCGTGGACATGATGTCCGGGCACATGAGCACCTGCTCGTCGGCGAGCCCGTCGGGGATCGGGCTCAAATTCGCCATGGCGTCCGGTATGACGGCGTATTCAGCCTGCACGCCGTTGATTGTATTGCCGAGGCGCCAACCGCCCATGGCCTTGAAGCCGTATTTCTCGCCCGGCCCGTCCTGGGAAAGGCAGCCGCAAAGGCAGGCGTAGCTGTGCCCGCTCGGCGTGATGGCGCCGGCGATGACGCGCTGTCCCTCGCGGTATCCCGTCACCGCGGAGCCGAGCTTTTCGATGGTTCCGACGGGCTCATGGCCGATGGTGAGGCCCCTCTTGACGGGATATTCGCCCTTGAGAATGTGAATGTCGGTTCCGCAAATGGTCGTGGTCGTAATTTTGATCAGCGCGTCGGTCGGGCCGATGTCGGGCACGGGCTTCTCGTCAAGCGCGATCCGGCCGGGCTCGACGAAAATGGCGGCGCGCATTTTGGGCATGGGAATGTCCTCTTCTGTCGCAATCGACATGAGAGAAGATAGGGCGGGAAAATTGACGCGTCGCTCTTTGCGGCAAACAAGCGCAGGGCCGTTCAGGCGCGCTCGACGCGCCCCCTGGCCGCGCCTTGATTGCTTCGCTCGCTATGACGGCGCAGGGGGCGTATGTCGCTCCATCTGCCAACTTTGCGAAGAGAGAGGGGGTTAGCGCAGCGCCTGCGCCAGCGCCTCCAGAAAGGCGTCGCCGTAACGCGCGACTTTTCTTTCGCCGACGCCGTGCACGGCAAGCATCTCGTCGAGCGTCGCCGGCCGTTTCTCCGCCATGTCGATCAGCGTGCGGTCGGCGAAGATGACATAGGCCGGTACGCCTTCCTCCTGCGCGAGCGCGCGCCGCTTGCGCTTGAGGGCCGCGAGAATGCGATCCGTCGCCTCATCGAGATTGGTTGCGGTCTTTTCACGACGCTCGCGGCGCGTCAGCGGCTCGCCGCGCAGCATGATCGTCTCGCGGCCGAAGAGAATCTTCTCGCCTTTCGCCGTCAGCGCGAACCCACCATGTTCTGCACTCGCGCTCCGCAACGCGCCGGCGGCATAGAGCTGGCGCATGATCGACGACCATTGCGATTTGGAGAATTCCTTTCCGACGCCGAAGGTCTTGATCGCGTCATGCCCATGCCGGCGCACGGCGTCGGTTGCTTCGCCCCTCAACACGTCGGCGATATGTCCGGCGCCGAAGCGCTGGCCCGTGCGATGGACGGCGGAGAGCGCCTTTTGCGTCGGGATGACGCCGTCGAAGACCGCGACCTTGCCCTGGCACACGTCGCAGCATCCGCAAGGCGCGGCCTCTTCCGCGAAATAGGCGAGCAGCGTCTGGCGCCGGCAGCGCGGCGTCTCGCAAAGCATGGCCAGCGCGGAGAAGCGGTCGTGCTCGATCCGGCGGCGCTCCTCGCTCACGTCCTTTTCGTCGATGCGCCGGCGGCGGAAGGCCATGTCGTCGAGCGAGTAGAGCGTCAGCGTATCCGCGGGCAGGCCGTCGCGACCGGCGCGGCCGATCTCCTGATAATAGCTTTCCACGGACGACGGCATGTCGGCATGCGCGACGAAGCGCACGTCGGGCTTGTTGACGCCCATGCCGAAGGCGATGGTCGCGACGGCGACGATCCCGTCCTCGCGCAGGAAACGGTCCTGATTGCGGTTGCGCGTCTCCTGGTCCAGCCCGGCGTGATAGGGGAGCGCGTCATAGCCTTGCTCCGCGAAATAGGCGGCCAGATCTTCCGTGCGCTGGCGCGAGGAGCAATAGATAATGCCGCTTTCGCCCTTGCGGCGTTCGAGAAAGCGCGCCAATTGCCGGCGCTGCTGATCCTTCAGCGCGAAGTTGAGCGCGATGTTGGGCCGATCGAAACTATGCAGGAAGAGCTGCGGCGGCGAGGGAAAGAGTCGTGTGGCGATGTCTGCGCGCGTCGCCGCGTCGGCGGTGGCGGTGAGGCCGATCACCTGGATATCGCCGAGCGCTTCCGACGCGCGGCCGATCTCGCGATATTCGGGGCGGAAATCATGGCCCCATTCCGAAACGCAATGGGCTTCGTCGATGGCGAGGCGACGCGCCCGCGCGCGGCGCAAATCGGCGATGAGCCCGTCCATCATCAGGCGCTCGGGCGAGACATAGAGCAGCCGCAACGCGCCTTCGCGCATGGCGCGGCGGGCTTCGTCATTTTCGTCTGCGCCGTTCATGGAGTTGAGCGTCGCCGCCGAAACGCCGAGCGCCCGCATCTGCCGCACCTGATCGCGCATCAGCGCGATGAGCGGCGAGACGACCACCGTAAGCGCGCCTTCCATGATCGCGGGGAGCTGATAGCACATGGATTTGCCGCTGCCCGTCGGCATGACGGCGAGCACCGGTGCGCCTTCGAGCACGGCGGCGATGATCTCCGCCTGGCCGGGGCGGAAGTCGTCATATCCGAAAACGGATTTGAGTAGCGCACGCGCCTGCGGGGGAAGGATGGACATGGCGGCGGGATAGCACAGGCGAGGGCGGCGCGGCGACCCATCCGGACAGGCTGAATGTCAGCGCGCTCTATGGCCCCTCCACTTTGCCCGGCGTCACGCGCAATATCTCCGCGCGCCCTTGCAGTGACGCAAACAGCAGCGGGTCCGCGCCCGTCATCCATATCTGCCCGCCCAGCGTTTCGAGCTCTTGAAACAAGGCCTCGCGGCGCTTCGCGTCGAAATGCGCGGCGACTTCGTCGAGCAATACGAGCGGCGCCAGGCCCGTCATCGCGGCGACGAGGCGGGCGTGGGCGAGCGTCAGGCCCATCAGCAGGGCTTTCTGCTCGCCGGTGGAGCAGGCGCGGGCCGCCTCATTCTTGGGACCATGGCGCACGGCGAGATCGCTCGCCTGTGGGCCCGTCAATGTGCGCCCGGCGGCGGCGTCGCGGCGTCGCATCGCGGCAAGCTCGGCGCGATGCCATTCCTCGACGGCGAGCGCCGGCTCCTGCGCGAGCCGCTTTTCCAATTCGCCCTCAATGGCGATGTCGGCCCAGGGAAAGGGCGAGACATCGTCGCGCCCCTCGGCGATCAGCGCCGAAAGCCGCGAGACGGTTTCGCGGCGCGCCGCGGCGACGGCGACGCTGAGCGCGGCGATCTCCTGCTCGGCGGCGTCGAGCCAGCGCCGGTCCGCCGCTCCTTGCTCCAGCAGGCGATTGCGATTGCGCAGCGCGCGTTCGAGCTTATTGGCGCGCGCGCCGTGATCGGCGTCGACGCCGAGCGCGAGCCGGTCGAGAAAGCGACGCCTGTCGCCCGCGGGCCCCGCGAACAGCCCGTCCATGGCGGGCGTGAGCCAGAGGACGCGGATGCGGTCGGCGAAGGCGCGCGCGGAGGCGGCCGGCGCGCGGTCGATGCGAAAGACGCGCTCGCCTTCCATTGTGAGCCCGTGGCCGAGCTGCGTCGTCGCGCGCTCGGTCTCGATTTCGACCGAGGCCGCGAAACCGCCGGCGCCGCCGCGCCGCGCGCATTCGGAAAGTTCGGCGCGGCGCAGTCCCCGTCCCGGCGAGAACAGCGACAGCGCTTCGAGAATATTGGTCTTGCCCGCGCCATTTTCGCCAAAGAGCGCGACCAGAGGCGCCTCGATACGGCAGTCGAGCGCCGCATAGGAGCGAAAATCGGCAAGCGTCAGGCGACGCACGCGCGGCGCCGGGGGGCGGCGGGTCGAATCTTGCGTCATCTCGCCCGCTTTGCCATGGCGCGGCGACGATGGATAGGGGCGGCGGCCGGCGCCGGCGCCGCATTGCGAAGAGAAGGGTTCTCCGACGACGGCCATAAAAAAGCGTCGACGTGGAGAGTGGAAAGACCGCGGCGCCACTTATTTTTATTTGCATTTCAGACACGCGAAACACCGCCTCGGGCTTTGGCGTTGCGGATAAAGTCTGTATTCTCTCGCCTGCGGCGATCGGAGAGTTTTCAGTGGCGGGTAAGCGTTGGACGCAAGGCCTCAAGGCCAAGCGCATCTTGCTGATCGTCGGCGGAGGGATCGCAGCATATAAGTCGCTCGATCTTGTGCGGCGACTGCGCGAGCGCGGCGCGGGCGTGCGCGTCGTCATGACTTCGGCGGCGAAGCAATTCGTGACGCCGCTGGCCTTCGTCAGCCTGACGAATGAAAAAGTCTATGA
Organism: Methylocystis borbori; assembly: GCF_036576025.1. Classification (NCBI taxonomy): domain Bacteria; kingdom Pseudomonadati; phylum Pseudomonadota; class Alphaproteobacteria; order Hyphomicrobiales; family Methylocystaceae; genus Methylocystis; species Methylocystis borbori. The sequence continues at coordinate 36,096 of NZ_JAZHYN010000025.1, forward strand.
CGATCTTTTCTCGGCGACCGACGAGCAGGAGATCGGCCATATCCAGCTCTCGCGCGACGCCGATCTCATCGTCGTCGCGCCGGCGACGGCGCATATTCTCGCGCGCGCGGCGCAGGGCCTTTGCGATGGTCTCGCGACCACTGTGCTGCTCGCGACCGACAAGCGCATCCTCTATGCGCCGGCGATGAATGTGCGCATGTGGCTCCATCCGGCGACGCAGCGCAATGTCTCGACGCTCAAAGACGACGGCGCCTTGTTCGTCGGGCCGAACGCCGGCGACATGGCCTGCGGCGAATATGGCTCGGGGCGCATGAGCGAGCCGCTCGAAATCGTCGAGGCGATCGAGGACGCGCTGAAAGAGGATACGCGTCTGCCGCCGCCGGAAGGGCTTGTCGCGTCGGGCGGGGCGCTCGCGGGCCTGCATGTCGTCGTGACGTCGGGGCCGACGCATGAGGCGATCGACCCCGTTCGCTATATCGCCAATCGCTCCTCGGGCAAACAGGGCCACGCCATCGCGGCCGCCGCCGCGAGCGCCGGCGCGCGCGTCACTCTCATTGCCGGTCCGGTAGCGCTCGCCGATCCGCCTGGCTGCGAAGTCATCCATGTCGAGAACGCCCGCGACATGCTCGCCGCCGTCGAAGCCGCGCCGCCCGCCGATATTTTCATCGGGGCCGCCGCCGTGGCCGATTGGCGCGTCGAAGCGGCGTCCGACAAGATGAAGAAAGAGAACGGCGGCGCGCCTTCGCTCGCCCTTGTCGAGAATCCAGACATTCTGGCGCGCGTCGCGCAGGGCAAGAACCGTCCGCGGCTGGTCGTCGGCTTCGCGGCCGAGACTCGGGACGTTCTGCGCCATGCGCAGGAGAAGCTCGCGCGTAAGGGCTGCGATCTCATCGTCGCCAATGACGTCGGCGCGGGGAGCGGCGTTTTCGGCGGCGACTCCAATGAGGCGCATCTCGTCTCGCGCACGGGCGTCGAAAGCTGGCCCCGCCTCTCCAAGAAGGAAGTCGCCGCGCGTCTCGTCGCGCGACTTGCGCAAATTTTCCACGGCGAGGCCGTGTCATGAAGGTCTCGATTCGCCGTCTGCCGAACGCCGACGGCCTGCCGTCGCCCGCTTACGCCAGCGACGGCGCCGCCGGCCTCGATCTTCACGCCGCGCTGCCGCCCGGACAGAAGCTCGTGCTCGAGCCTGGCGCGCGCGACCTCGTTCCGACCGGGCTCTCTATCGCCTTGCCCAAGGGCTATGAGGCGCAGGTGCGTCCGCGTTCGGGCCTCGCGGCCGAACATGGCGTCACCGTCCTTAACGCGCCCGGCACGATCGACAGCGACTATCGCGGCGAGATCAAGACGCTGCTGATCAATCTCGGCGCGCAGCCCTTCGAGATCATGCGCGGCATGCGCATCGCGCAGCTCGTCGTCGCGCCGGTGGCGCATGTGACGCTCGTCGAGACCGACGATCTCGATTTGACGGCGCGCGGCGCCGGCGGCTTTGGATCGACGGGAAGGGGCGGAGACGACGCGCCATGAAGCTTTTGCCCCGTCCCGCCCGTTTCGCGCTGATGGCGACGCTCGACGTGGCGCTGCATGCGCGCGGGCGTCCGGTTTCCTCGAAGCAGTTGGCGGCGCGCCACGACCTGCCGCCGCGCCGGCTCGAGACGATTTTGCAGGCGCTGGTGCGCGCCGGCATATTAAAGAGCGTGCGCGGGCCGGCGGGCGGCTACGCCCTGGCGCGGGAGCGACGCCGGCTCACCGTGGGCGAAATCGTCCGCGTGGCGCTCGGCGTCGAGGAGGAGACGCCCGATCAGGCGCCGCCGCTGCTGGCCGCGGTGCTGGAGCCGGTCATCGCGCGGGCGGAAGAAGAGACGCTGAAGCGGCTCGACGAAGTGACGCTCGACGATCTGCATGCGCATGCGCTCGCGCTGGGTTTTGGCGAAAGACCGGACGCGCGCGGCGATTTTGAGATATGAAGCGCGCGAACGGCGGAGTCGCCGGAGGCAGGAGGCGCGCATGGCTTACGAGACGATTGAGATCGAAACGCACGGCCGGGTCGGATTGATCCGCCTCAATCGCCCGCAGGCCCTGAACGCTCTTAACGCGCGTCTGATCGCCGAACTCGACAACGCGCTCGGCGGCTTCGATCGGGATGCGGACATTGGCTGCATCGTCCTGACCGGCTCCGAGAAAGCCTTCGCGGCCGGCGCCGACATCAAGGAAATGCGAGACAAGAGCTTCGTCGACGCTTTCCTCGATGATTTCATCGGCCGTTGGGACGCCGTCGCCCGCGCCCGCAAGCCGATCGTCGCCGCTGTCGGCGGCTTCGCGCTCGGCGGCGGCTGCGAACTCGCCATGATGTGCGACATCGTCCTCGCGGCCGATACGGCGCAGTTCGGCCAGCCGGAAATCAAGCTGGGCGTTATCCCCGGAGCCGGCGGCACGCAGCGGCTGACGCGGGCGGTGGGCAAGGCCAAGGCGATGGATCTGGTGCTCACCGGCCGCATGATGGGGGCCGAGGAGGCGGAGCGCGCCGGACTCGTGGCGCGTGTCGTGCCAGCGGCCGAGCTTGTGGTCGAAGCGCTCAAGACGGCGGCGGCGATCGCCGCTCTCTCGCTCCCCGCGGTCCTGATCGCGAAAGAGGCGGTCAATCGCGCCTTCGAGACGACGCTCGCGGAGGGGATAAGGCAGGAGCGGCGGCTGTTTTATGCGCTCTTTGCGACAGAAGACCAAAAAGAAGGCATGAGCGCCTTCGTCGAGAAGCGCAAGGCCGCCTTCGCTAATCGCTAGGCGGCCATTGACGGGAGCCCCGCGCCGCGCTTATAAACCGGGCGTTCGGCCGCGATTTCGCGGCCTGCTTGGTTTTTGGCGGCGTCGGTCGCCTGTTTCAAGGACAAACAGAATATGGCGAATACGAGTTCGGCCAAGAAAGCCGTTCGCAAGATCGCGCGGCGCACCTCGGTCAATCGCGCGCGCCGCAGCCGGATGCGCACCTTTGTGCGTAAGGTCGAAGAGGCGATCGCCTCGGGCAACGCCGCGCTTGCGGCCGACGCCTTGCAGAATGCGGTTCCCGTCGTCATGCGCGCCGCGCAGCGCGGCGTCATTCACAAGAACACGGCGTCGCGCAAGGTTTCGCGTCTGACGGCGCGCGTGAAGGCGCTGGCCGCGAAGGCGTAAACCCGCCTTCGACGGAGGCGGCGCACATCATTTGCATAAATCAACGAGCCCGGCGTAAGCCGGGCTTTTTATTTTTGGCGCCAAACTGTCGCATGAAGCGTACGTGACGCATAAGAAAATATTTTTCGGCCTCTTAAAGCGTGAGCATTCAAAATTCTCCTGATTCAATCTCTTGCAATCAAGCCGTCACGAAGGTGAAAAGGCGCCCCGCTTGACAGATTTTTTTCGGACGAATTTGGCTGTTGAAGCCGTGGCGCCACAGAACTTGAGACATGCGTCATCCGCGGTTTTTTAACGGCCATGAATCATCGGCTTATCAGCGAACGAACAAAGAGACGCATCGTCTGCGCATAAAATTTACAATCAATATGACAGTTTTAATGACGCTTGTCGTTGCGCGTTCCGGCAGGCGCGTGTAGCCTCAAAAGGCCGAATGAGAAACGGTCGGCGTCGATTTTTTCCTCTGGCGCGGCGCAATAGAGGGGAGACGATTGTCTTCAAGCGCTGGTTTACCGAGGTCGCGACGCATTGCCGCTTTTCCAGCCGTTCGGTTCGAATTCAAGTGACCAGTTCGCAAGAGCGTTGAATAGAGTCCGTATCCTGCGACGCGCAATTGATCCTGGACTGTTTGCGGTCCGGGACGAGGGGAGGTTTTGCCATGGCGAGAGGGCGGTTGGCCGAGATGGTCCGCGGAACGCGCAACATGTGCGAACGCGTCGCCAGACGCATGTCCGCGTCGCGTCGCCGTGAATGTTTCAGTAGACGCGCGAAGGGGTCCAGTCATGCGGGCCTCGCGATCGGCCCGCCCTTGGGATCCCGTTTCTAACGCCGTTCGCGGCGTCATTTACTCGCCTTAACAAGTTCCTTTCGAGCAGCGCCTGCGGCGGTTTTCGCCGGAGGTTCCCTCTTGGCGCGCGTTTCGGAAAAAGGTCTGATATGTCCGATCATAGAGAACAATTGCCTGGCGACGGAATTTCCGCGGAAGACCGCTCCAAATGGGACAGGGTGCGACACAGGTTGCGGACCGATCTCGGCGACGCCGTGTACAATTCCTGGTTTACGCGCCTCGAATTGGAGGCCGTCAACGACGGCGCGCTGCATCTCACCGTTCCCACCAAATTTCTGAAGAGCTGGGTGCAGTCGCATTATGCGCCACGCATCAAGGCGCGCGCCGCCTCCGAATTCCAGAAGGTCGAGCGCGTCGTCATCGACGTGCGCTCGCCCATTCGCAAAATGCGTCAGCGCGACGGCGCGCCGGAGCCATGCGAGGTCGCGACGCCGCTCTTCAGCCAGCGCGCGGTCCAGTCCGCCTTCGCGCCAGTCGTCGAAGTCGTCGGCGAAGCGAATGGCCGCCGGAGCGCGCGTCCCGCGCCGCGCAATGACGTGGACGCATTCGTCGGCTCGCCGCTCGACCGGCGTCTTTCTTTCTCGACCTTCCTGGTCGGCCCGTCGAACCAGCTCGCCTATGCCGCCGCCTGCCGGGTGGCGGAGGCGCGGCCGGGCGACATTCCCATGTTCAATCCGCTCTACGCCCATGCGGCGGTCGGGCTCGGCAAGACGCATCTCTTGCAGGCGCTCGCCCACGCCTCAAACGACAACCGCCGCCGCACCATCTATCTGACGGCGGAGCGTTTCATGAGCGGCTTCGTCTCTTCGCTCACCGCGCAGACCTCCATCGCCTTCAAGGAGAAATTGCGCGGCATCGACATGCTCATCATCGACGATGTGCAGTTCCTGCAAGGCAAGTCGATCCAGCAGGAATTCTGTCATACGCTCAATGCGCTGATCGACGCCGGCCGCCAGGTCGTCGTCGCGGCCGACCGCCCGCCCTCGGAACTCGATACGCTGGACGAGCGCGTGCTGTCGCGTTTCAAGGGTGGGCTTTGCGTCGACATCGGCCCGCTGGACGAGGCGCTGCGCATGAAAATCCTCTCCGCCCGCATCGCGGCGGCGAAGGAGTCGCAGCCCAATTTCCACGTTCCGCCGGAAGTCGTCTCCTATGTCGCGCGCACCATCGTCACCAATGGGCGCGACCTCGAGGGCGCGGTCAACCGGCTGCTCGCCCACGCCACCTTGACCGGCGCGCCGCTCACCGTCGAGACGGCGGAAGCGGCCATTCGCGACCTCGTGCGCACGCAAGACCCCAAGCGCGTGAAGATCGACGACATACAGAAGCTCGTCGCAAGCCATTATAATATTTCGCGCGCCGACATTCTTTCCTCGCGCCGCACCGCCAATGTCGTTCGCCCGCGGCAGATCGCCATGTATCTGTCAAAAGTGCTGACGCTGCGCTCTCTGCCGGAAATCGGCCGGCGTTTTGGCGGGCGCGACCATACGACCGTGCTGCACGCCGTGCGCAAGATCGAGGAGCTTGTCGGCAAGGACAAGAGTCTCGCCGAGGTCATCGAGCTTTTGAAGCGGATATTGAGCGAGCAATAGGGCGCGTTCCGAAAAAGTTCTTTTTTGGTCTGAACTTGCGCCGCTATTTGATTGTGCGCGATTTCTGCCGGACGATTGCGTCCGATCGATAAGCGCGCGCCGCGCCTACGGCGGCCCGCGCGCTTACCGGCCGGTCTTCACCGTCGTCCATAGACGGGTGATGAGTTTTTGCTGCGCCTGGTCGGGCGCCGCCACCGTGAAGAGCCGCCGCATCACCGCCTCGTTCGGATAGATCGACGGATCGTCCAGAATCGCCTTGTCGATGAGCGGGCGCGACGCCGCGACGCCATTCGCGAAGCCGGTCGCCTTGGTGTTGCGCGCGGCGACGTCGGGGCGCAGCAGATAATCGATGAAAAGATAGGCTTCGGCGAGATGCGGGGCGTCCTTCGGGATCGCCAGATTGTCGAGCGACATCAGCGTGCCTTCATTCGGGATCACATAGGCGATGTCGACGTCGGAGCCGGCTTCGCGCGCGCGGTTGCGCGCCTGGAAACTGTCTCCCGCCCAGCCGACGGCAAGGCAGATGTCGCCATTCGCCAGCGCGTTGATATATTCCGACGAGTGAAATTTCTTGACGTAGCGCCGCAGATTCCCGAGCAGCTCGGCCGCCTTGCGCAGGTCCTGGGGCGATTTGGAATTGGGGTCGAGTTTCAGGAAATTGAGCGAGATCGCAAACATGTCTTCGGGACTGTCGAGCATATAGACGCCGCAGTCCGCGAGTTTCTTAAGCCATTCGGGCTTGAGCGCCTGCTCCCAGCTCGTGATCGGCTTGCCGAGGCGCTCCTTGATCTTCGCGACGTTGGAGGCGACGCCGGTCGTATACCACATATAATTGATCGCATAGCGATTGCCCGGATCGAAACGCGCGAGCTTCGCGTCGATCTCGGGCCAGATGTTCTTGGCGTTGGAGAGCTTGCCGCGATCGATCGGCTGAAGGACGCCGGCCGCGATCTGCCGTTGCAGGAAGGTCGCCGAGGGCACGACGATGTCGTAGCCGGTATCCCCCGCAAGGAGGCGCGTTTCCAGCATCTCGTTCGAATCATAGGTGTCATAGATCACCTTGATTCCGGTCTCGCGCGTGAAATCCTCGAGCACGCTTGGATCGATATAATCGCTCCAGTTGAAAATATTCAGGATGCGCTGCGCGGCGGCGGCGGGCGCGACGGAAAGGGCAAGCGTGAGGAAGAGCGTGACGAGAAGTTTTTTCATGACTCTGGCCGATGAGCGGATCAACGAGGCGAAACTATCATGCTTGCGAGTCCTTTGGCGACGCGCCATGCTGGCGTGATTCCCGATGGAGGCTCAAGTGACGCCTTTTTCCGCCCGCGTTGCGTCGGCGCGCGATGCGCGGCCCGACGCCACGAGAAGCGTGACGCGCGGCGCGCGGCGCTATCTGCGCGCCTGCGGCTTCTCGGTCATCTGCGAGGCGCCGCTGCCGAACGGCTGCCGCGCCGACCTCGTCGCGCTCGCCTCGGACGGCGTCTTGCGCATCGTCGAGGTGAAATCGAGCTATGCGGATTTTCGCGCCGACCTGAAATGGCCGCGCTATCGCGAATATTGCGACCGATTTTACTTCGCGATTCCCGTCGACCTCGATCCCGCGCCCTTTCCGCCCGACGCGGGCCTTATCCTTGCCGACGCCCATGGCGCGATGCAGCTGCGCGACGCCCCGGTCTTTCCACTCGCGCCGGCCCGCCGACGGGCCATGCTGCTGCGTTTCGCCTCGCTGGCGGCGGATCGCTATTGCGCGCTCGCCTTCGGCGACGAACTGGCGAATTGAGAGGAGCGGCATAGCGTTTTCCGCCGAAGTGGATACCGGCTCGGCGTCGAAAACGCGTCAATTCAATAAGCTAAACATGTTCGTGAATCATAGATTGATAAAATTGTTTAGCGCGGCGCGCGCTTGGCCAAAATGCGCTGGAGCGTGCGGCGATGCATGTTGAGGCGGCGCGCCGTCTCTGAGACGTTGCGGTCGCAGGACTCGAACACGCGCTGAATATGTTCCCAGCGGACGCGGTCAGCGGACATGGGATTTTCCTGCGCGTCTGGCTTGTCGAGCTTCGTCGCCATCAACGCATGGTAGATTTCGTCGGCGTCGGCCGGCTTTGCGAGATAGTCGAAAGCGCCGAGCTTCACCGCGGTGACGGCGGTGGCGATATTGCCATAGCCCGTGAGAATGATGCCGCGCGCATCCGGGCGCGAAGCCTTCAGCTTCGAGATGACGTCGAGTCCGTTGCCGTCATTGAGCCGCATGTCGATGATCGCGAAAGCGGGCGGGTTCGCTTCGAGCGCGGCGAGACCTTCGGCCACCGTTTCACATGGCGTCACGGTGAAGCCCCGCGCCTCCATGGCGCGCGCCAGACGGCCGAGGAAGGGCTTGTCGTCGTCGAGAATCAGCAGCGAGCGGTCCTGCGGCAAGCTCGAAGCCGCCGTTTCGGCGGGTTCTCCCCGATCGGCCTCATTCAATTCTTCGGCGACCATTGCGCGTTCCAACCAGGTGATTTTTGTCAAACTTAGACCATCGGCTGCGCCGCGTCGATCTATTTGTCCTGTTGGGCGATTTTCGCCCTTGCGGCGGGCGGCTCCAGCGCCGCGCGCGGCCAGGTGATCTTGACGAGGGCGCCGGTGCGCGGCGGCGAGACATTGCTGGCCTCGACCGTCGCGCCGGAACGCTCCAATAGCGTCTTGGCGATGAATAGGCCCAGTCCGAGGCCCGACTCAGCATCGTTCTTAGTGCGCCGCCCGGTAGGACGGCCGCGCAGATAGGGATCGCCCAGCCGGTCGAGAATAGCGGGGGAGAAGCCCGGCCCGTCGTCCTGGATCGAGATCGTCACGTAGTTGGGGCTCCACCAGGCGTCGATCTTCACCCGCGAATCGGCGAAATCGACTGCGTTTTCCACGAGATTGCCGAGGCCGTAAAGAATGGCGGGATTGCGCGCCAGCGCCGGAGCGGCCGAGGCGCCCGTCTTCGAGATTTCGACCTCGACGCCGAATTCACGCTGCGGCTCCACGACTTCCTCGATCAGCGTGTCGATGGAGAGGATGTTCATCACGGCGCTTTGGTCCTGCTCGCCGAGCGAGGCGAGCTTGCCGAGGATCTCGCGGCACCGTGCGGCCTCCTGGGCGAGAAGCGCGAGGTCCTCGCGCAGGGCCGGCGCGTTCTCGGGGGCGGTTTTTTGGAGTTCCTTGGTGATCAGCGTGATCGTCGCGAGCGGGGTGCCGAGTTCATGCGCGGCGGCGGCGGCGAGACCGTCGAGCTGCGAAAGATGCTGCTCGCGCTCGAGCACCAGTTCCGTCGCCGCAAGCGCCGCCGCCAGGAGCCGCGCCTCGTCTGCGACGCGCGCGGCGTAAATGCCGATGAAGCCCGCGCTGAGCGCGAGCGCCGCCCATACGCCGGTGCGGTAGAGGAGCGGAAAGGTCAGTTTCTCGTCGGGGTACCAAGGCAGCGGGAAATATTCGACGGTAAGCAGCGTCGCGACGGCGACCATGACGATGCCGAGCAGCAGGGTGAGCTTGCTCGGCAACGACACGGCCGAAATGATGACGGGCGTGAGGAACAGCATGGCGAAACTGTTGGTCAGTCCGCCGGTGAGATAAAGCAGGAAGCCGAGCTGGATGATGTCGTAGCCGAGCAGCACGGCGGCCTCTAAGTCGCCGAGGCGCAAGCTGCTCGGCGAACCGAAGCGCAGGCCGATATTGAGCGTCGCCGATGCGATGATGAAGACGAAGCAGAGGCCGACGGGAAAATCGAAGCCGAGCAGGAAATAGACGCCGATACACGCCGCCGCCTGGCCGGCGATGGCCACCCAGCGCAGCATCAGCAGCGTCTCCATGCGCAGGCGCCGGGAGTCGTAATCGTAATTGACGATGGTCATTTTCGGGTCCGTATTGGGCGCGCGTCGCGCCGCGTCACAATCCGACGCCGCGGGCCGCGCGCCAGAGACGCCATTGCCGCCGGAGCGGCGAGGGATCGGCGAATGGGCGAAACGGATCGTAGTCCTTTCGCGCCATTCGCTCCAGATAAAGCGGAATTGTCGCCGCCGGCAGCAGCGCCGCGCGGGCGTCGCCAAGGGAGCCGGCGGCCTTGCGCGCCGCCACGTAACGCCGCTGGGCCAGCGCCCGGAGTTCGGCGAGGGCCGCGCGTAGCTCTGCGCCCAACCGGGTCCCCTCGAATTCCTCCCGCCTCGCGCCGTGGCGCGCCAGAAGCTCCGTCGGCGTGAAGCGCGCGAGTTCGCGAGGAGCCGCCCGCAACATGCGCGTGAGGCCGAGCGCGACGCCGGCGTCGTCGAAAGCGCGCGCCGAGGTCGCGTCTGGATCGGCGCCGAGAATGCGCGCCGCCCAGCGCATCGGGCCCGCGGCGGTCGCACGGCAATAATCCTCCAGCGCCGCGAGAGTCGGCAAGGGATCGTCGTAAAGATCGGCGATATGCGCGTCGGCGAGCGCGACGAGCTCCGCTCGGGGTAGGACGAAACGCTCGATCGTGTCGATGAGCGCGTCGGCGACCGGGTGGGCGCGCGCGCCTTCGCCCTGCGTTTCATGTGCTTCGATGGCGTCGGCCCACCAGCGCAGGCGCATCTCGCCGAGGATCGGCTGCGTCACCTTCGCCGGCGCGTCGGCGGCTTCCTGCGCGAAGGCGTAGATCGCGTGAATATGAGGGCGCGCCTCTTGCGGCGCGAAGAGCGAGGCGAGCCAGAGGTCGCGGTCGCGCGCGCGCAGCAGCGTTTCGCATTGCGCGTAATGCTCGTCTGGAACGCTTGTCATCTCACACGGCGATCAGCAGCGCGCCGACGCGGCGATCCTCATCGACGAGCATATTATAAGTGCGCACCGCCGCGCCTGTCGCCATCGTTTCGCTGCCGACGCCCGCCGCGCGCAATTGCGCCCGCAGGCGCGCCGCGAGCGGCAGCAGGTCCTTCCCGGTGCCGACGATGAAGAAATCGAGCCCGCCGCTTTCGGAAAGCGCGCAGTCGATCGTCGCCGCGTCGATTTCCGCCGCTTGGGTCAGGGCCATCGCCCGCACGCCCGAGGGCAGCGCGAGGATCGAGCCCTTATGCGACATATCCGCGAAGCGAAAGCCGCCGCCGCCATAGTCGTCGATCTTATGGCGCCCTGGAACATACCCCCCCTCTGGGGGCGTCACGCCGGCCTCGGCTTGGCGTTTGGCTTGGCGTTCGACTTGGCGCGCTTTCCGCCGGATTTGCGCGGCGGCGCCGGCTCCTTCTCGGCGGCGGGCTCAGGGGAAAGGGCGATATCCTCTGCGTCCTCGCTTTCGAGCGCGGCCTCCGCCTCGGCTTCCCGCCTCGGCTCCTGCCTGTTCGCCGCCCTGTCGGCGTCCTCATTGCGCAGGCCGAGATAAATGAGCATCGGCGAGCAGATGAAGATCGAGGAATAGGTCGCGACGAAAATGCCCCAGATCATCGCCAGCGAGAAGGAGCGAATGACTTGGCCGCCGAAGGCGACGAGGGCGAAAAGGGCGAGCATCACCGTCGTCGCGGTCATAATCGTGCGCGGCAGCACGGCGTTGATCGACATGTCGATCATCTGCGCCGTCCCCATTTTCTTATATTTGCGCATGTTCTCGCGGATGCGGTCGAGCACCACGACGGTTTCGTTCAAAGAATAGCCGACGATGGTGAGAATCGCCGCGATCGAGGTGGTGTTGAATTCGAGCTGCGTGATCGAGAAGAAGCCGACCGTCAGCAGCAGATCGTGCATCGTCGCGATGACCGCGCCGATGGCGAACTGCCATTCGAAACGAAACCACAGATAGGTCAATACGGCGATGATGGAGAGCACGACGCCGAGCGTGCCCGATTGCACCAGCTCGTTCGATACGCGCGGGCCGACGACCTCGACGCGGCGTAGATCGTAATCCTTTTCGACCGCGCCGCGGACGCGCTCGACCGCTCCCTGCTGCGCCACGTCGCCGCCCGGCTGCAGACCGAAGCGCAAGGTGACGTCGGCGGGATTGCCGAAGGCCTGCACCTCGATGTCGCCGAGGCTCAATCCCTCGCCGAGCGTGCGCAGCGTGCCGACCTCCGCGGTTCCCGACTTGGCGCGCAGTTCGATGATCGTGCCGCCAGCGAAGTCGATGCCGAAATTCATGCCCTTGAACACAAAAAGCGCGACGGCGATGAGCGACAGAACGGCCGAGAAGGGATAACTCACGCGGCGGAACCGCATGAAAGGAAATTTGGTGTTCTCCGGGGCGAGGCGCAGAAGTTTCATCTTGAGTCGCCCCTCTTAAATCGGGAGTTTCGTCGGCCGCGCATAATGATACCAGACCGCGATCATCATGCGCGTCATGGTCACGGCGGTGACGATGGTTGTCAGAATGCCGAGGGCGAGCGACACGGCGAAGCCGCGCACCGGCCCCGAGCCGAGAAAATACAGGATCGCCGCCGCGACGAACATGGTGACGTTGGAGTCGACGATGGTGGCGAAGGCGCGATTGAAGCCCGCGTCGAGCGAGGCGAGGATCGAGCGTCCGGCGTGGTTTTCCTCGCGGATGCGCTCATAGATCAGAACGTTGGAGTCGACCGCCATGCCGATGGTGAGCACGATGCCGGCGATGCCGGGCAGCGTCAGCGTCGCGCCGAGCAGCGCGAGGCCGGCGAAGATGAAGGCGATGTGCACGAAAAGCGCGAGATTGGCGAAGACGCCGAACACTCCGTAAGTGATGAGCATATAGACGACGACGAGGGCGGCGCCGACATAGGCGGCGCGCTTGCCGGCGTCGATCGAATCCTGACCGAGGCCGGGGCCGACCGTGCGCTCCTCGACGATATTGAGCTTGGCGGGCAGGGCGCCGGCGCGCAGCAGGATCGCGAGATTATTTGCCTGTTCGACGGTGAAATGGCCCGAGATCTGGCCGGAGCCGCCGGTGATCGGCGTCAGAATGCGCGGCGCCGAGATCACTTTATTGTCGAGCACGATGGCGAAAAGCCGGCCTACGTTCTTCGAGGTCACGTCGCCGAATTTCTGCGCGCCGCGAATGTTGAAGCGGAAATTGACGACGGGCTCGCCGCTCCTTTGCTGGTCGAAGCCGGGCTGCGCGTCGGTCAAATCCTCGCCCTGGACCATGACCTGCTTTTCGATGAGGATTTTGCCTTCCTGATCGGTCTGTTCGAGCTCCTCGGTCTCCCCCGGGTTCTGGCCCGGATCGGCGACAAGGCGGAATTCGAGCTTGGCCGTCTGGCCCAGAATCGTCTTGAGCTGCTCGGGATCCTGCAGGCCCGGCACCTGCACCAGCACGCGGTCGTCGCCCTGGCGCTGGATGCTCGGTTCGCGCGTGCCGAGCGCGTCGACGCGGCGGCGGATGACCTCGATCGACTGCTCGACGGCCCTGCGCGACTTGTCGGTCAGCCCTAGGTCGGTGACGGTGATGCGGATGACGCCTTCGGGCGAGGCCTCGACGTCGAGCGGCGAGGGGCCGCCCATCAGATTCGCGCTGAAGCTGTTGCGCAACTGTCGCAGTTTGGGGAGGATTTTTTCCCGGTCCGCCGGGTCGGCGACGCGCACCTGCACGCCGCGCGGGATCGTTCCGATGCCGCCCGTGATCGCCACCTTTTCCTCACGCAGAATGCGGCGCACGTCGTCGCGCAAATTCCGTATCTGCGTATTGAGGAGATCGGCCTGATCCACTTCGAGCATCACATGCGAGCCGCCTTGCAGATCGAGGCCGAGCACGATCGTCGGCGGCGTGAGCCACGCGGGCAGACGCGCCTTCAGCTGTTCGTAATGCGCCGGCGAGAGCATGCTCGGCGCGACGACAAGGATGGCGGCCAAGGTCATCGCCACAATGGCGATGGATTTCCACGTCGAAAATCGCAGCATCGTCTCGCTATCGGCTAGGTGATGGAAAAAGGGCCGTCAGCCCTGGGATCCGGTCTTGGTGTCGCCCGACTTCGGATCGCTCGTCTTGGCCTCGCCGGATTTGGCGGCGCCGGACTTAGCCCCTCTCGCGCCGCCCGACTTGCCTGCGGGCGCGGGCGCGGGGGTCGGCTCGTCCTTCACGGGCTCGCCCTTGGCGCGCACCTCGACGATGGCGCTGCGCAGCAGCCTGATCCGGACATTGGGCGCGATTTCGAGTTCGATTTCGTTGTCGTCGATCGATTTCGTCACCTTGCCGACAAGGCCGCCCGAGGTGACGAGCGTGTCGCCGCGGCGGACATTGCGCAATTGCGCGAGCTGCTCCTTCTCGCGCCGGGAGCGCGGGCGGATCACCAGAATATAGACGATGGCGATGACCACGATGATCGGAACGAGCTGCTCCATCATCTCCGGGAGCGTGGGCGCCTGCGGCGGCGCGCTTTCGGTCGCCTGGCCGGTCTGCGTGGCCGTCGTCGGAAGGGGGACGCTCGGCGGCGTCGGCGCGGCGGGCGCGCTCGGCGCCGCAGGGG